>CAYIYN010000145.1:0-1515 GCA_964367645.1 uncultured Bacteroidaceae bacterium | reverse complement strand
TCGGGCAAGCCCGACGTTCGGGTGGGCTTTTATCCGCGCCCTGCGCGGATTTTCGTAACTTCGTAATTTGCCGACGTCCGTTAATATGTACGCTTGGTCAGAGTTATTTCGTAACTTCGTAATGAGAAAGTGCGGGTTTACTATCTTTCGGGGTGGGCTTTTATCCGCGCCCTGCGGCTCGTGTTCGGAACTTCGTAAGTTGCCAACGTTCATTTATTAGTACGCACATTCGGAGTATAGTAGGGCAAATACTAGAACAAGTGCATACGGGTGCGAATGCACGTACGCATAACTGAAAGAAAATCAGAATATGCTTTGATATGAAAAAGAATTTTATTTCGATAATTGTGGCAGTTTTGGTTTTAATACTTGCCGCTACGCTATGTGCTTGTAACAAAAAACCCTCTGAAAAGCAATACAGCAATATGTCGCGTACAGTCAAGGCACTGTATGTGGGTGAATCCGAAACCTTTGCGGTTGCTGTCGAAATAGGCGCAAGGGAACACAATTTCATTGCCGACGGCATTGCCACCGATGTTTCCGATTTTGCGGAGATTTGCGTTATTCCGCTTAGGGTCAACGACCTTACGGAAATCGGCTATACGCTCTTAGGCAACGAAACAAGCCTTACAGGCACTCTAAAAGGAAACGACAATGGAGAGTTTATATCGTTGCTCAGTCTTGATTTTTCTCCTTTGTCAGTGACACTCACTTCGGGCGAGAACAGCTTCACCGTCGATTTGCAAAACGTGATTGAAGGCAAATTGTCCGCTTCCGATGCAGTAAACGTCGCAGAAAAAGAATTTGCCGAGCGCATATCCTCCGAAATCAGCGAACAGGGCGCATTGAAACGTGAAATTTATGTTAAACTCATAACCGGCGATCGTGAAAATTATTATTATTACGTATCATACATCGGCGAGGGAATGGATTACTGGGCGGTGCTTATCAACCCCGAAACCGGTGCGGTTGTTTCGAAAAAATAATCAGCAATATTTACTCATAGCATTAAGCGCCATTTTATTGTGCGCCGTTCCGCTCGCCGCTTTTAGAGGCGGGCGAAGCATTTTTTCGATTGGCGTCATTGAGTTTAACGTAGAGAGCGATTAAAATTTTGCAGCACAAATTGCGCTAAGCATATTTTTGAATTATAAAATCGGCAAAGCATATATGGTGTCAGCACTCAAAATCTTTGTTTTTACCATTAACATAAAATGACAGTCTAAAAGAAAAAACAAAACCGTTGCCTCAAATCAAGGTTAAAAATAAGGTAAAAAATCAGGAAAACAGTACAAGAAAACAAAGAACGCAACCCTTGAAAAGGGTTGCGTTTATTATTATCTTACTTGTTAGTTGAAAAGATCTTTGAATTGTTTTCCGAATTTCAGGACGGGTGCGTTGGATGCGGGAATGGTAATCGGCTGTTTTGTGAGAGGGTTGAAGCCCGCTCTTTCTTCTTTCTTTTTAATTTCATCGTTTATATTCATTTTTACCTTGACTGTGTCAATTTTTATA
>CAYIYN010000144.1:0-1541 GCA_964367645.1 uncultured Bacteroidaceae bacterium | reverse complement strand
ACAAAATCATAATATTATTATACCTCGCATACAATCTTTGCGAGGTGCTAATATATGTCTTATAGGAAATTCGTTATTGTTTTGAGCGATATCGGAAACAGACACCGCGTTGTCAAAATGAGCGGTTGCTTTGACGGAAACAGTAATGTCACCGTAGAATGTAAAAGCGCTTCATCCAGAGGCGTCGGGACGTTATACATTTTGGGTGACAAAATTACCAAAATTAAACTTGATAGAGATAAAACAGAATATAAAATGCCAATTTCGTCAAATGGCGACATATTATGCGCCCTTGACGAAGACGGTGTATTGCAGGTTGGCGGAACGGGAAGTGTGCCGTCGTTTAGAGCGGTTGGAGAGAGAATAAAGTCTTGGGAAAAGGCTCTTCAAGAAGAGAATAAGTACGCTCCTAAAACCGACGTAAAAGTTAAGGTTGAACCCAAAAGAGCAAATGCAGCCGATAACAATTCTAATACAAAACATTCAGGGCACGAAGCGGAATATATCGATATAGTTGAAGATTTGCCGCCCTCTCAAGAAGAAGTGCGCGAGAGAGAGAAAACATCTTATAGAGCGGACAGATATGAACGTGAAAGACAAAATTATACGGCGGACGAAAACAGATATGAACGTGAAAGACAAAATTATACGGCGGACGAAAACAGACGCGAAACGACGACTGACACGCAAAATAAATATAGACGCACGGAATCGAATCGCGAAACGAATCATAATGAACGTGAGATAACAAAAAACGACCGTCGATATGATACGGACGCGGCTTCAAAAAGGCACGTCAGGGCGGCGAGAGTTGATTCTCCGACTGAAAATGAGCGTGTAAGCGCGGCGGCGGACCTTATGACCGGCGGGGTGGATTATACGGGAGATAATTTCTATTTCGCAGTTAAACCGCAACTTGACGAAATGTTCGTTTGCTATCCCGAAGAAAAAACGCTAAACGCAACTGTGCCCAACAGTCGTTGGGTGAAAGTGGACACTTCGGACGGATATTACGTCGTAGGGTTGATTTATGATTTGGAAACCGTGCTTTACATATGTTACGGAATCCCTTCTTCGTTTTCGACTCTGCCTCCTCCCGAAATTGCGGACGTTTGCGTGTGGCTACCCTTGAACCCGTCGGACAGGGAAGGCGACGGATACTGGCTTATTTATCAGTCGGCTGTAGACGGTAAATGCGTGAGATAAAGACCTTTTTAATAATAACGTCACGAAAACACGTGAGATGAAGGACTTTTTAAAGAACAAACTACGACAGCCGTTTCGGTTTTTAATGGAACTGCATTTTCGCCGACGGCGTCTATATTGTGCTGAAATTTGCCTGCGACTTTGCCTACGGTGGAAAGATAAATCCGCACCAAAACGCTGCTGTAAGCCGCTTTGTAGCGCGCGCTAGTGCCCCCTCGAAACACGCGTACCCCACATATAGTTATCATATATAAGTATTAAATTTTTTTTTGCGTTTACTCTAAAATTGTTTGACAAGAAAATCAATAATTGCTAATATGGTGTGGCTTGCGGAA
>CAYIYN010000143.1:0-1590 GCA_964367645.1 uncultured Bacteroidaceae bacterium | reverse complement strand
ATCCAATCTTGTACTTTCTTAACAATTTGACTGTGACTATCGCTTGGATTAAAATGTATTTCGTCCTTCATATGACCAAATAGGCTTTCTTGCGGAGCATTATCCCAGCAGTTTGCACGACGTGACATTGACTGACGAAGCTTAGAATTTTTAATTATGTCAATAAATTTATTGCTGGTATAATGGCATCCTTGGTCAGAATGTATCAAAGCATCTGTTTTTAACTCTGTACCATGTTTTGCAATTAATTGATGAACAGTTTCAAGAACGAAATCCACATCAATTGTATAGCTGGCAACAAATGCAAGTATTTCTTTTGTAAACGCGTCCATTATCACCGACAAATATGTATATCTATTTTTTTGCCGTGGTATGTAAGTTATATCTGTCAAAAGAATTTTTCTTGGCCCGTGCGCTTTAAATTCTCTTGACAACAGATTTGGCGCTACACGATTGGTTTGCATTGCTTTTGCCATACGCCGATAAGGATTTGCACATCTAATCGGGCATTTAAGGCGATATTTTCTCATCAGACGCCTAACTTTTTTTGGATTCATTATTATCGGTGGGTTCTGATGGAGCAACCGCATATGAATACCTATTACGCCTTTATTGTAACCACGATACATATAAGCTTTTAAAATAAGTTCAAAGTCTTGCTCGTCTTGAAGCTCGCGCAAAGCACGCGTTTCTTTAGCTGCAAGCCAGTAATAGTAACCCGACCTTGATACGCCGGCTATATCACAGAGCCACTTGATGTTTAACAGGTTATTATCCCTTTGCGTTATTTCATGGATAAGTTGATATTTGATTGACGGTGAAGCTTGAATAATCATTTCTACTTCCCGTCCTTGTCCGCTAAGATAATTTTTTTTATAAATTCAAGCTCTTGCGACATATATTTTATTTGGTGAATCATCTTATAAATATCATCAGGCGTATAATCAGGAGGGCTAAATCTCGGCCGTCTAGGAGGTGTCGGCAAGTCAAACTGCTTTTTAGGTAAATTAATTTGAGGTGTTTCTTTACCGTCAGAAAATGGTGTACCTCTTGCTTTTTGTTGACGCAACAGATTGGCAAGTCCGACGACGCGATTACGTCCTACGATTAATGGATTGATTCCTGCATCATCAAATATCTGCATTGGGTCAACACCGTCAATATATCGTTGCCAAAATAATTGTTTGAATTCCAGTGTATACGATACGGTTCTTCTTGATACAAATGCTACATAAGGTGATGATAACAGCTCATGTAACTGCTTATTGGTAAATTCAACACAGTTATAACAATTGTTGCTTTCACCTTTTTTCTTCCGTCCGGCTCCCGGACGCGCTCCTCCTCGGGACATACTAAAAACCTCCTTTTTAAAGCGACAATCCCTAATTACTGGACATTAATTGTATCATTAGAAAATCAATTTGTCCAGTATTTGAATTTTACGCTTTTGTTAATGTCCAAATTTGAGACTTCTTGTTTTCAAACATTTTTTCAAATGTGTCCATTTTTAGGGGAGTATATCAGAGGGGCGGTCGAAAAGTCTACAGGTATTGCCAATACAGCAGGGGGGCAGAAACACGCAAATTTTTT
>CAYIYN010000142.1:0-1719 GCA_964367645.1 uncultured Bacteroidaceae bacterium | reverse complement strand
CTAAGTGACACCGCAGGGCAGGCGACACGGTTTAGCGACGACGGAGAACCCGGCGGCACCGCGGGACAACCGATACTCAAAATTTTGAAAACAAAAGGGATTACACGCTCCGTGATTGTTGTCACCCGTTATTTCGGCGGCATAAAATTGGGTACGGGGGGACTTGTGCAAGCCTACACCGAAGTTGTGCAAAAAGCCGTGGATATGGCGGCTACTGCGACAAAAACCGAGTGCGTAAAAATCACCGTGAAAGCCGACTATAATTTGATTGCTTCGATTACGGGCAGGCTGAAAAAAGAAGGAATAAGCAATTTCGAAACGGATTATTCCGAGGGCGTAATCTTAAAAACGTGGGTGCCGACGGATGATGCCGAAAATATTATCACCGCGCTGAATGAAACTACTGCGGGAAAGATTGAGGCGGAAGCGGACTATTCTGTCAGCGAATTTAAAAGAATATGATTTCAAAGGAGATATAAAATGAAAATCACTTTGGCAAAAGAAAGAAAACAAAAACCCGATTTTTCAAAATTGGGCTTTGGAAAGTTTTTCACCGACCACATGATTACCTGGGAGTATGACGCGCAAAAAGGCGGTTGGCAGGAAATCGAAATCAGGCCTTACGACGATTTCAACATCAATCCTGCGTGCTGTTCTCTGCACTACGGTCAGGGGATTTTCGAAGGTCTGAAAGCCTACAAAAACACAGATGGCAAAATTACGATGTTCCGTCCGCGCGATAACTTTTTGAGAATGAACAAGAGCGCAGAACGTCTTTGCATGGCAACTTTCGACGTTGACACCGCACTGAACGCACTTTCAGAACTTATCAAAATCGACGAAGAATGGATACCCACCGCGCCCGGCACGTCACTGTATATCCGTCCGTTTATGTTCGGAACAGAGCCGTTTTTGGGAGTGCACCCAAGCAGAAGGTTCCTCTTCACGATAATTCTCAGCCCCGTAGGCAGTTATTATGCAAACGGTCTTGAACCAACAAGGTTAATCGTAGAAGATTACTTTACAAGAGCAAGCCAAGGCGGCACGGGCGAGGCCAAATGTATGGGCAACTATGCGTGCAGTCTGCTTGCAGGCGAAAAAGCCAAGGAAAAAGGATATGACCAAGTGCTTTGGCTGGACGGTGAAGAAAAAAAATACGTCACCGAAGTCGGCAGTATGAATATGGCGTTTGTCATAAACGGAACCGTTGTCACTCCTATGCTTGACGGCAGTATCTTGCACGGCATTACCCGCGACAGCGCGATCAAAGTATTGAAGAAGTTTGGATACAAGGTGGAAGAGAGAAAGGTTTCCATTGCGGAAATAGTCGAAGCATATAAAAACGGAACGCTCAACGAAGCGTTTGGCACAGGCACGGCGGCGGTCATTTCTCCCGTTGGCGAAATCGACTATGAAGACGTGCATATGACAATCAACGGCGGCAAAATGGGCAAGATAACCGAATGGCTTTACGACCGCATCACGGGTATTCAAACGGCTGTTTATAAAGACGATTTCGGTTGGGTTTATCCCGTTAACTGATTTGCGCGTTGGCTGAACAAACTCACGAAGAAAGAATAAAAAATGCGTTTGAAGCGGCGATGAAATATCTCGCCGCTTCGTGGCGCAGTGAAAAAGAAGTCCGCGAAAAACTGTATCAGAAAGGCTACCACAAAAACGAAGTTGAAGAAACCATTGAAAAATGCAAGTATTATAACT
>CAYIYN010000141.1:0-1724 GCA_964367645.1 uncultured Bacteroidaceae bacterium | reverse complement strand
GTCTATGCAACTAACAACAATCTTACTGACCGTAATACAAGACAGCCTTGGTCCTTTGAGAGCAAAAAAGAATACGAAGCACGTACTGGTAAGGCCGTGGTAGAAACTGTCGAAGAACCTGTCAAAGAAGCCCCCGTTGAGGAATAATCCTAAAAAACAAAGCAATATTAAAACGGCACTCGTTTGAGTGCCGTTTTTTTTGATGAAAACTTTATCGGATTGGCATTTGCGAAAAAGAATGTTATTGTTGAATGAAGTTGATGATGTGTTTTTTATTTATGATAAATGATTGGTAAAATGGAACAGTCAAAGATTAATTATTGTCATTTTTAGGCTTGATTTGCTCCTCCAAAACAGGCATAGTGGTCATCGTTTTTTGCAAGGCTTTTATGGCATTTTTCGCCAAAAGATCGCAACGGTTGTTAAGTTCGTTGTCGGCATGACCTTTGACTTTGACATATTCCACTTTGTGGACTTTCATAAGTTTAAGCAGTTCTTTCCACAAATCTACGTTTTTGACGTCGCTTTTGTTTGCCGTACGCCAGCCTTTTGCCTCCCAGCCCCCAATCCAATCTTGTTTGAAAGGTTCGACGGCATATGCACTGTCGCTGTATACGGTGACAGAACACGGCTCTTTGAGCATTTTCAAACCTTCGATTATGGCTGTCAGTTCCATGCGGTTATTTGTGGTGTTTGCTTCGGCTCCGCTTATCTCTTTTTTGTGCTTTTTGTATATCAAAACCGCAGCCCAACCGCCGACGCCGGGATTGACACTGCACGCACCGTCTGTGTAAATTTCAATTTTTTTTTCAGGCATCACCCAACTCCTTGCTGCGGTTACGGCATTTTACCATGCCCTTAATAACGGTGTTTTCAAGTCCGTCCGCTCGGTAACTTTCCACCGCTTGAATGGTAGTACCGCCTTTGCTGCAAACTGCGTCCACAAGCGCGTCAATCGGTTTATCTGATGACTCCACCATTTTTGCAGAACCGCGCACGGTTTGTATGGCAAGCGTTTTCGCGCTTTCATAATCCAATCCGCCGTCCATACCGCCTTTAATTAAAGCGTCAATAAACATATAAACGTAGGCAGGGCCGGAGCCGGACAGGGAAGTCACGGCATCAAACAGGCTTTCGTCAATTTCCACAACTTTGCCGATTGAGCCGAATATGTCAAGCACGAACCGGCTGCGGAAACCTTTGCTGAAAGCAACTGCCGCCATACCTTCGCCCACAAGCGCAGGGGTGTTGGGCATAATTCGCGCATATGCGCGCGCTCCAAGTGCGCTTGAAATCTTCCTTATTGAGATGCCTGCCATTATTGTAATCACAAGTTCGCAATCGATAACGTCGTTTATATCCGCCCAAACTATAGGTGCAATTTGCGGTTTTACGGCAAAGAGAATGTTTTCGCAATTCGCCGCCAGATAGCGGTTGTCAGATGTGGTTGCCATACCTTTCAGAGCAAATACGGCAAGTTTTTCGTTGTCCAAATCGCTGATTATAATATCGGAGGGCGAAAGCAGTTTCGCATTCAAAATTCCTCCGACGATTGCAGACGCCATATTTCCGGCGCCGATGATGCCAAGTGAATATTTCTTTTTCATATATCTCCAAATAAATTGACAATTGATGTCGCAGTTGTTACAATGTGCAAGCACATTGATATAGGGGAGTGGCTCAACGGTAGAGCAGCGGTCTCCAAAACCGCCGGTTGCGTGTTC
>CAYIYN010000140.1:0-1767 GCA_964367645.1 uncultured Bacteroidaceae bacterium | reverse complement strand
CGTTTTGTTATGACGTGATTGTTTGCGACGCAAGCCCCGACAAAAAGGACGACTTAACAGACGGTACGGGACGCCGCGACAAAAAAGAATGCGTTTTGCCTGCCATCCTTAAGCAAGCCTTACAGAAAAACAATCCCGCTATCCCTGCGGACGTCCTTGACGGTGTTATAAAAGATCTTCGCCGGGATTTTTCGGGCACGGACTTGGTCGCCGCCAATTACAAACTGTATCAGCAAATACGCAACAGTATCCCCGTCACGGTAAATAGGAACGGCAAGGAGGAGTTTGATTTTGTCAAGCTTATCGATTTTGCCCATCCTGAAAACAATTTTTTTACCGCGGTGTCGCAAATGTGGATTCAGGGCAGATATAACTATCGCCGCCCCGACGTGATTATTTTTGTCAACGGTCTGCCCCTTGTGTTTATCGAGTTGAAAAACAGCATCGTAAAGCTTGAAGAAGCCTACAATCACAATCTGAAAAGCTACATAAACGATATCCCAAATTTGTTTGCGTTCAACCAAATATGCGTGCTTTCTAACGGACTGGAAACCAAATTGGGCGCCTTCAACGCATCCTTTGGATTCTTCTTTGAATGGCTCAAAGTCAAGTCTGAGAAAGAAGCACTCGACCGCAAGGCTATCTACGAAGAAGGCGTTTCGATAGAATATTTTATCGACGGCTTGCTTACTAAGGCGAATCTGATAGATTATATCGAAAACTTCATTCTGTTCGAAAACCAACTTATTAAGATTATCGCCAAAAACCATCAATATTTGGGCGTCAATAACCTTATGGACTCGGTGCAAAAGCGAGAAGAACTTGAAGGCAAACTCGGCGTATTCTGGCACACGCAAGGTAGCGGCAAATCGTATTCTATGGTGATGTTTGCCCGCAAAGTAAAACGAAAAATTGCAGGCAATTTCACTTTCCTTATCATCACCGACCGAGAAGACCTTGATACACAAATTCATAAAAACTTTGTGCGTACTGAAGTCATTGGCAACAAAGAAGAGTGCGAGCCCAAAAGCGGAGCACAGCTACGAGAGTATTTGCAGACAAACAAATCGTTTATCTTCACCCTTATCCATAAATTCGGCTACGACAAGGGCAAGAAGTATCCCGTGCTTTCACCTAGAAATGACATTATCGTATTAGTAGACGAAGCACATCGTACGCAGTACAAGGATTTGGCAGAAAATATGCGTACGGCTTTGCCCAATGCAAACTTTGTGGCTTTTACCGGCACGCCTCTACTCGGGAGCAAGCGATTGACCAATCGATGGTTTGGGAACTATGTTTCCGAGTACAATTTTGCGCAATCTGTTGAAGACGGGTCTACTGTTCCGCTTTTTTACAGCCGCAGAGTACCTGAAGTAGGGCTTAATAACGATTTTCTTGATGACGATATCATTGATATCATAGAGGACGAAAATTTGAACGAGGCGGAAACGCGCTTACTTGAAAATGCATCCTCGCGGATTCTTGAAGTGATCAAACGTGACGGCCGTCTGGACAAAATTGCAGCGGATATCGCCTATCATTTCCCGCGTCGCGGTTTTCGCGGCAAAGGTATGGTTGTTTCTATAGATAAATATACCACTGTCAAAATGTATGACAAAGTGCAACACTATTGGGGGATTGAAAAGCAAAAACTTATCGCCGAACGGAATACTGCCACAACCAAAGAAAGGCGCGACGAATTGACGGAGATTATCAATTATATGAACAGCGTGGAAATGGCTGTCATTATATCCGAAGAAGCGG
>CAYIYN010000139.1:0-1851 GCA_964367645.1 uncultured Bacteroidaceae bacterium | reverse complement strand
TCTGTACTCCTTACTAAAAAAATAACATTAATTAAGAAAATTATCAAGCGGAAAAGAATTCTCTCAGCAAAAAATTGCGAGCAACAGTGGCAAGACGCATCGGCTTTTTCGGTTATTTTCTGAATTTTTTTAAGCTCATTATTTGCCCTTATTTCTCACCAATATGTATTGCTTATTGCATATTTTGCAGTTTTTCAAGCATTAATTCCCTATCCCATAATGTTACACAATTTGCCTTGGCTAATTCTAGCGCCGATTCATCCAAATTGTTAATGACCTTGGTAAACCTATCAATAAAGCTCCGCACTTTTCCACATCTTTTGCACTACCAAGCACACTCGTCAGTTTACCCTCGACATCGCTAATACCGTTTCTATGTGGCTGGTTTGAGGGAACATGTCATAGGGTTGGAGAGAGGATATGGTATAGGTGGGGGCGAGGATTTTTAGGTCGCGGGCAAGAGTTGCTGGATTGCAGGAAATATAAATTATTTTTGCATAGCCGGCAGATATGGCACTGTTTAAAACTCGCTCATCGCAACCTTTGCGCGGAGGATCCAAAATCAATGCGGAATTTTTTGCGGAAGCGGAATAATCTTTCATAAAATCGGCGGCATCGGAAAAAACACAAGTTACACGATTTTGAAAGCCGAGTTTTTTCATAAGAATACGCGCGTCCGACACGGCTTCCGCGACTATTTCTACGGAAGTAATTTTTGAATTTTTTAAGCGCGAAGCGAGTTGCGCCGTGAGCAGTCCCACTCCGGAATAGAGTTCCACAATATTACCGTCAAAGCCGTCAAGGCAATCTGCCACTTTGTCGTAAATCAAATCACGAACCGCGTTATTGACCTGCAAAAATGAAGACGGCGAAACGACGGCGGAAACCTGCCCTAAATTTTGTTCTTTTTCTTCGCCGTAAACAAGCATGGGAGTGTCGCCCAAAATGACGTTTGTATTTTTGTCGTTTACGGAAATGTACAACGTGCAACCGGAAAATGCGACGTCAAGGCTGTCATAAAGCACTTTTATATTCGGTACGTTTTTATCGCTGACTACTAAAATAAGTGAAAGGTTGTTGAGATTTCTGGCAACAATATGCCGAAGTTGCCCCTTGCCCGTATTTTCGTTATAAGCACTTAATCCGCACTCATTTGCCCAATCGGTAACAACGGCTATCAGTTTTGCAGCCCAATCGCCGTGGAGCGGACAGTGTTTCATCGGCACCACTTTGTGAGAAAATTTTTCGTAAAATCCTAAAACTACCCTGCCGTTCCCGCCGGTGCCGAAAGGTAAAGACAGTTTGTTACGACATGCCCATTCGTTGGCGGAAATTACAGGCGGAACTTCTATTGAACTACCGCCTATTCGGCGGAGCGTTTTTTCTATACTTTGCCGTTTGGACTGTAGTTGAAGGTCTTTTGACATGTGCTGAAGGTCACACCCCCCACACTTGCCAAAATAGCAACAAGCGGGTTTTATCCTATCATTTGATGGTGATAAAACCTCGATAAGCGTACCTTTCGCAAAATCTTTGCCCACCTTGTCCACCCTTACACGGACACGTTCACCTATCAAGGCCAGAGGTACAAATATAGGATAGGCGCCTAAGAAAACGACGCCCTCTCCGCTTATACCGAGATCTTTGACTTCGGTTTCTAAAACATCTCCTTTGAGAAGCTTCATCAGCATTTAATCTTACCGCTTAATGCGTCGGCGTAATTGTTCAAGAACTTTTCAACGCGGGCAAGTCCTTTCGACATATCAACGCCAAGTCCCTTTTGGACGGCGGCATACCAAAACAATTACACCAATATTAAAATCCCCCAAAACAAACTTCTGGTGTTGGACG
>CAYIYN010000138.1:0-1863 GCA_964367645.1 uncultured Bacteroidaceae bacterium | reverse complement strand
ATATTTTACATCCTCCGCAGGAATGACAGAGAGTATCAAAAAGAAGTACTTTGCCCTGCACAAACGCCAATGCATTGTATGCGCAAAAAGAGCAGCATTCACGACAGCCGTCACATTGCTCTTCATCAATATAAGGAATTTTAACAAATATATCTTCTTTCTTTATATTTTCCGGTTTAAAGAATAAATGCCCATTTGGCTCTTCAATATCACAATCGGCATAATACGCCTCTTTTGCCGCCGCCGCAAGATTAACGGAAACTAAGGTTTTACCTGTACCGCCTTTTCCGCTTAATACCGCTATTTTCAATTATTTGCACTTCCGTGATTATGATATCCCGCATGAATTTCGTTTAAAGACATTAGCTTGCCCTCAGCAAACAATTTGAGATTGCTTGCTGCTGTACCGTCCTGCGCCTTGAAAAGTTTTATTTTGGCGGCATTTAAAACATTTGCGGCATTTTCTCCCAAGCGGAATGTTATTACTGTCTCAGCACCTTTATCAACAATCATTTGAGCCGCTTTAATGCCGGCGCCGCCGGCGCTTGAAGCTGCTTCGTTGTCAATAAATATTGCTGATTTTGTTTCTGTGTCATATAATACATAATAAGGAGTACGCCCAAAAGACTGGCATACAGCTGAATCCAAGCTTTTGTTGTCCACCGGTAAAATTATTTTCATATTATCCCTCCGATATTTTGTTTATTTTTAATTGTTTCTTCCACAAGTTCCGCAGCAATGCCGACAAGCTCGGCGCATGGCCTTTTTTTATAATAACTTGCCGTTCTTCTTTCCGGAATAGGACTGCTGCTTTTCTCTTTTAATCCTAACAGTTCTCTGCATACAATAGAACCGTTTATTTCTTTAAATTTTAATGCAAGTTCTTGAACAAGTTTGTAATGCTCCGTTTTTGCGGCGTAATCTTTAGGATTGGTATGTCCGTATTTATAGCCTACAACCATAAACATTCCGCTTACAGCTCCGCAAACCTCACGCAATCTGCCCATACCCGCTCCGAAAGACGAAGCAATTTTTACCGCAGTTTCAAAGTCAATGCCCAAGTCTTCACTAAATGACCCAAACACCGATTGAGCGCAATTATATCCTTGTTTAAAAAGCTCTGTTGCCCTTTCTTTATGATTAATCAAAAAAATTACTCCGTATTTAAAAATGAATTTTCAATTTTTTGTACAGCCTTATCAAGTTCATTGCTTACAAATCTTTCAAAAGTTCCGCTATCTGAAAGCTGAGCCATAGCAGGTTCTATAGGCAGTCTTCCCAACACATCTATATTAAGCTCTTTGGCTATTTCTTCCAGCTTGCTTTCTCCGAACATTTTTATTTCTTTGCCGCAATCGGGACATTTTATATAACTCATATTTTCAACTACACCCAAAACAGGTATATTCATTTTGTTAGCCATGTTATAGGCTTTTTTAACTATCATTGAAACAAGCTCTTGAGGAGAAGTGACAATAACAACTCCGTCAAGAGGAATAGACTGAAATACAGTTAAAGGTACATCTCCTGTTCCCGGCGGCATATCAATAAACATAATATCCAAATCGCCCCATATTACATCAGTCCAAAACTGTTTAACTACATTCGCAAGTATTGGTCCTCTCCATATAACAGGCATATCGTCTCTTTCTAACAATAAATTAACAGACATAATTTTTATATCGTTGTGTGAACGCTCGGGGTAAATTCCCAAAGCATCAGAATCTGCCTTTTTTGAAATTCCGAACATTTTAGGTATAGACGGGCCTGTAATGTCAGCATCCAAAATACCTACATTATACCCCAATCTGTTTACAAGCACAGCTAACATTGCTGTTACAAAAGACTTACCCACTCCGCCTT
>CAYIYN010000137.1:0-1873 GCA_964367645.1 uncultured Bacteroidaceae bacterium | reverse complement strand
GCCATAATGAAAACATCGGTGTTTTCAAGATTGGCTTTTACCGCTTCAAACATATCGAGGGTCGAAGTGACTTTTATTTCCTTTGCCACTTCCTTTGGAGTGTCAACGGACATCTTGCCTCTCACCAAAATCACTTCCGCTCCGCGCTCTGCCGCCGCCTTTGCGATGGCGCAGCCCATTTTGCCGCTTGAACGGTTGGTAATGACACGTACGCCGTCGATATTCTCTTCGGTTGCACCCGCGGTTACAAGAACTGTTTTACCCTTGTAGTTTTGCATCGGTTGAAGAATTTTTTCAACAAAATCGACAATATCTTGAACGTCGGCAAGTTTGCCGATTCCCGTATCTCCGCAAGCAAGTCTGCCTTCAATCGGTCGGACGATATAAGCGCCGCGACTTTTCAGCGTTTCAAGATTGGACTGAAATGCCTCGTCAAGATACATATTTGTGTTCATTGCGGGGCAGATTACTTTGGGCGCGGTGCAAGCCATATACGTTGTCGTAAGCATATCGTCCGCAATACCCTGTGCCAACTTACCGATAATGTCGGCGGTTGCAGGCGCAACCAAAAACAAATCCGCTTTTTTGGCAAGCGAAATATGCTTTATGTCAAATTCAGTGCGTCTAACAAACATATCCGTCACAACTGCGTTTCCGGAAAGGCTTTCAAAAGACAACGGGGTAACGAACTCCTGTGCGTGCGAAGTCATAATGACCTCGACGTTTGCGCCGAGTTTTGTAAGTTTTGAGGTGATATCAAGTGCTTTATAGGCAGCAATACACCCCGTAACGCCGATAACGACAGTTTTCCCGTTGAGCATAATTTCTCCGCAGTTGATGCCAAATTTATGGCAAGGACCAAGGTGCTTTAGTTTTCGTGAATTATTTTGATTTTGCCGTCGTAGATTTCCTTGCAGGCCAGTGAAATTGCCTTTTCACCGCTGTTTTCAAGATAGGAACTCTCTGTTGTCAAAAGTTCTCTTGTGCGGCGTGCGACCGCGCAGGTCAATGCATAGCGGCATTCCGCTCTTTTGATAAGTTTATCGATGGGGGGATCGATCATCATAGGGCTATTCCTCCGAATTATTGTCAAATAGATTTTTCTTTTCTTTTCCGTAGCGCAGATGCGTCGTTTTGATAATATCCACGATGTTGGCGGCGCATTCGGTTGCCACGTCGTTTACTAACACATAATCGTAATTGCAGATTTCCTTGCTTTCCAGTTCAATTTCGGCAAGACGCTTACTCATAGTTTCGGGAGTTTCGCTGCCCCGTCCTATAAGACGTTGTCTAAGTTCATCCATCGACGGCGGTGTCACAAAAATCGTCACCGATTCCGGATACAGCGCTTTTAGGCTTCTTGCGCCGATGACGTTGAGTTCCATAAGTACGTCAATGCCGTCGCTAAGCGGTTTATCCAGTTCGCTTTTCAAGGTGCCGTAGCGGTTTGTGAACGTCACGGTATGCTCTATAAAAGCGTTTTTTTTCACAAGTTCGTCGAATTGTTCTCTTGTGATAAAGTGATAATTTATGCCGTCAATTTCGCCTTTGCGCGGTGCTCTGGTCGTGCAGGAAACCGAAAATGTGGACTTTGGAAGCGACTTTAATACAAGTTCGATAAGAGTGTTTTTGCCGACTCCGCTGTATCCTGATATTACTACGGGAATGCCTCTTTCCATATTACTCCACGTTTTGCGCCTGTTCGCGTATTTTTTCTATTTCGCTTTTGAGTTTCAACACTTCGGAAGTGATTTTCAGTTCATTTGCTTTGCTGCCGATTGTGTTGGCTTCGCGGTTCATCTCCTGCACCAAAAAATCAAGTTGTCTGCCCACCGGAGCGGTTTGATTCAGCAGTTCTTTCATAGACTCGATA
>CAYIYN010000136.1:0-1878 GCA_964367645.1 uncultured Bacteroidaceae bacterium | reverse complement strand
GTGATATCCGCAATAGAGATCTGTATTTGCTCAATTATCTTGCAATTTTTATATTGTATCAGTTTTTTGGTGGTGAGGGAAGCAACCCTCAATGTAGAGAATTTATAACCCGAGAAGAATTACTTGAGAATTTTACTAACCATTGTAAGCAGGTTGAAAAAATCGGAATTGATGATGACGGAATATCAACTGATTTTAGCGAAACCTTTGTTCAGCTATCACAAAGCTGGTTGCAGAAAGTAGAGGGGGAGACGGCATCTACTAAAGCAACTACAGATAGAAATGGCGTGCTTAATAAGCTGTTTTTGAAATTCAAAGTGGAGGAATTGTTTGATGAATATGACAACAAGATACGTCCTACTCGAAAAATGACAGATTTGATGCCATATTTTCTTCGTAAGGATCGTGTTGAAGAGATCAATGATTGGTTAAAGGAGGAAGAAACACATGCCACAGATTAGTAAAATACGTATTGTTAATTTTACATACAATGATGGAAAACGTGTTATTGCAGACGAACTATACGATTTTTCTAATAAAGATGAAGATAAAGCTTGTAATACACTAATTAATCTGGCAAATGGAGGCGGAAAATCCGTCCTTGTTCAACTGATGATGCAGCCTGTATTGCCAAAAGCTAAGGTGGCGGGCAGAAAAATCGAAAGCTTTTTTACAAAGGCTTGCGATCATTGTTTTGTCTTAATAGAATGGCTCAAGGATAATAGCACGGAAAAACTATTAACAGGTATTGCAATGGCCGCAAGCGATTCATCTAATCGCAATGAGGATGATAATTCCCGTGGTATAGGGATAAAATACTACACATTTTATTGCAATTATACGCAGTATAATTCTATTTATAACATTGTATCTATGCCGCTTTCTGAGAAAGAAAATGGCAATTTTGTAGCCGCTGACTTTAACTGTGTTAGAGAGCTGTCAAAAAAGAGCAATGGTATTCTTAATTACTATCCATCAGATGATAGTACATCATGGCGCAAAAAAATTGCAGAATATGGTCTTATTCAAGAAGAGTGGAAAAATGTAATAGAACAGCTCAACTCAGATGAGGGGGGTATGTCGAAGTTTTTTGAAAAATTTAAAACATCTGATTCTATTATTGATAACCTATTAATCCCTACAATTGAGGGGAAACTTGGGCAAGCATATTCTAAAAGTGATGACAGCTCACTCTGTACAATGCTTATAAACCATGCTACAAACTATAGCAAGCAAAAAGAACAAATTAAGGAGCTCGAATCTTGCAAACGTTTTATAGAATTTTTACAAGCAAAACACGGTGAAAGTGAAAAGCTTTGGGACTATAACGATCATTTTGAACAAGCCATAAAGGAGCTGACCTCTTTTTCAAGCATATTGACAAAAAAGCATAGCGAGCTTCAGACGGAAATAGAGGCTTATTCCTCTCAAGTTGATCAGATTGATAAGCAAATCAAAAACATCCACTTTGAAAAAGCTTCCTATGATTTTTATGAAGCGGAAGAGAAATTAAATAAATCCAATACTGCACTATCAATAATTGAAGAAAAATCAAACGACACAAAAGCAAAAGACCGCGAAATTACATCGCGTATCAACATCTTAGATTGCGCAAGGATATATCAAAGATGCAAAGAGATTGGAACTGAAATTGAAGCATTACGCGGGAAAATTAAAGCTGAAGAACAAGGAAGCGACGCCTCTGTGAGGATAAACGACCTACGTTATTCAGTTTATAAACAACTTTCTGTTTTACTTCCAGCTACAAACGACGAACTGGTTATTTTGCAAAATCAAAAGCAAAAAAGCAAATTGGAACTAAACACTGCTCAAAAAAATTATGTTTATTCAGAAGGTGAATTGAGAGCGGCACAAAGC
>CAYIYN010000135.1:0-1943 GCA_964367645.1 uncultured Bacteroidaceae bacterium | reverse complement strand
TGCGCCACCTGCGACGGAGCATTTTTTAAAAACAAAGCCGTTGCCGTGGTCGGCGGCGGAAACACCGCTGTCGAAGACGCTCTGTACCTTCAAAAATTCGCATCCAAAGTGTATCTTATTCATCGCCGCAATGAGCTTCGCGCAAGTAAAATCCTTGCAGAAGAAGTCAAAAACAGCAGCGTGGAAATATTGTGGGACAGCATTCCGACAGAACTTATCGGCTCACCCAAACTTCAAGCACTGAAAATCAAAAATATACAAACCAATGAAACGACGGAAATCGCAATAAACGGGCTTTTTGTGGCGGTGGGGCAAACCCCCGCAACCGCAGGCTTTGAAAAAGTTCAACTTGACGAGGGTGAATATATCCTTGCAGGAGAAAACACCCGCACAAACCTAGAGGGTGTTTTTGCCGCAGGTGACGTGAGAACAAAACCTCTTCGCCAAATCGTCACCGCTGCTGCGGACGGAGCCGTTGCCGCAACCGCCGTCATCGAATTTTTGAACAAGCAAAACAAAATTTAATATTTTTAATAACGATATTTTATCGTCTTATTTTGAATGATAAAGTCCGCTTTTGTGGACTTTTTTATATAATTTCAAAAAAATATATTGCGGCTTTTTTACTGTTTTCTCTTAATTTCAACTCATTCATATGAACCTGCTAATGCAAAAAAGAATATAATGTTTTATGTTTTTTTTCGGGACCGACGGCATACGCTCACATGCAAATTCGCTCTTAAACGATAGGGTTCCTTTCTGTTTGGGAGCGGTGCTTTCTTCCCGTGCAAAAAAGATTGTGGTTGCGCGCGACGTCAGAGTATCCTCCCCCGCTATAGAACGGCAACTAATCGAGGGCTTGGCTTTGGGTGATTGTGACGTTTTGCTGTGCGGCGAGTTGCCAACTCCCGCGCTTTCCTTTATCACAGATATAGAAAACGCCGATTATGGAATTATGATAACCGCTTCGCACAATCCTCCCGAATATAACGGTTTGAAGGTGTTTGAAAGAGGCGGAGGGAAACTGTCAACCGACAAGGAAGCCGAACTGGACGAGGCGGTCTGTAAACGCCAAAAATCATTGCGGCTGATCAGAGGCAAGGCAAGCGGCAAAATTTCGATTTTTGAAGGAGCGGAAAATTTCTACAAGCGGCACGTTGTGTCATTATTTTCCAGACTCGACGAACTTAAAATCGCGCTGGATTGTGCGCGCGGCTCAATGGCGTCGCTTGCAGTTGAAGCCTTTGAATCGGCAGGGGCAATCGTTGTCAACGCATTAAACAACACGCGCGACGGTGAAAGAGTCAATGTCAAATGCGGCGCAACTGATTTAGATTATTTTTTAACTACCGTAAACGAAGACGAAATCGGCTTTTCTTTCGACGGCGACGGCGACAGAGTAATGGGCATTTACAAAGGTAAAATTTTGGACGGTGACGGCATGCTTTATGCTCTTGCAACCGACATGCAATCTCAAAATACCCTAAAAAACAATGCCGTTTGCGGCACAATTATGAGCAACGGCGCACTTGAAAAGGAATTGGCTTTTAAAGGGATAACGCTTTTCAGGTCCGACGTGGGCGATAAATACGTTATGGAAAAAATGCGCGCTGTCGGCAGCGTTTTGGGCGGTGAAACGAGCGGTCACATTATTACCCCAAAAGCACCGACGGGCGACGGTCTGATTACCGCTTTCAGCGTTGCCGAATATTTAAAAAAATATAAAAGTCTGCCTCTTATTACACCCTATCCCTCCCTTTCTTTCAATATTCCTTCTGCGGTACCCGCCCAAGAATTAAAAAAGAAGGAGTTTGTTGCCTTGATAGAAAAAGCCAAAGACTTTTTGGGTGAAAACGGCAAACTTATCGTGCGTCCGAGCGGCACAGAACCCGTCGTTAGAATAACGGTTGAATGCCACACCGGCGATTTAGAATACGCAAAAA
>CAYIYN010000134.1:0-1986 GCA_964367645.1 uncultured Bacteroidaceae bacterium | reverse complement strand
TTTAGGGGGAACGCGATTGGGGAAACACCTGAGGAAGGGGGAACTTTCAAGATAAAAAGAGAGTGCGTGCGTGCACGTGATAGTCTTTCCAGTGGCGACTCTTCGGCTGCGCTCAGAGTGACAAGATAGTGATGTGCGCTCAGAGTGATTAAGATTAGGAAAGCCCTAAGATACAACATATAAAAAACCGAACGGTGTTCCGTTCGGTTTTTAACTTGTGTTACTTTTGCTTTGAATTTTAAACGTGCAGAGAAATAAATTTTTAACTGATTATTTCTTCTTTGCCGCCGCTTCTTCCTTGCGCTTTTTGGCGTCTTCGATAATCTTGGGATTGGACGATGAAGGAACTTCTTCATAACGATTGAGTTCCATTGTAAAACGTCCTCTGCCCTGCGTCATTGTCCTAAGATCCGTTGCATAACGGAACATTTCCGCTTGAGGAACTTCTACGGTTATCATTTGTTTGCCGCCTTCCAGGCCGTCTGTGCCCAAAATTCTGCCGCGACGTTTGTTCATATCGCCCAAGATATCGCCAAGATAGTCTTGAGAAACAACAATTTTTGCCGTCATAATCGGCTCTAAGAAACAAGGTGACGCTTTGGGGCAAGCCTCGTTATAACTGAGTTGCGCCGCGATGACAAATGCGATTTCCTTGCTGTCGACAGGGTGATATTTTCCATCGTACAGCGTTGCTTTGAGGTTTACCATAGGATAACCGGCAAGCACGCCTTCTTTGATTGCTTCACGCAGTCCTTTTTCGACTGCTGGGATAAAGTTTCTTGGAACTGCTCCGCCGACGACTGCGTCCACAAACTCAAATATTCCGTCTTCGGCACCCGGCTCGAATTTTATCCAAACGTCGCCGTATTGTCCTGCGCCGCCGGATTGTTTTTTATGCTTGCCTTCTGCAGATGCTTCTTTGCGGATAGTTTCCTTATACGCAACTCTTGGTTCTTGCCAATTGATGTCGATACCGAATTTACCCTTGACTTTTTTGCACATAATGTCAAGTTGAGATTCGCCAAGTCCGCTGATAAGAACGTCGCCGGTGGCAATATTTTTTTCGACCTTGAAAGTTGCGTCTTCATCTTGCATTTTGATAAGTGCCTGAATCGCTTTTTCCTCGTCTTTGTTTGCGCTGACTGCGTATGAGATAACGGGCTGCGGAAAATCTATCTGCTTGTAAGAAAGTTTGAAATCGGATGACGATAGAGTGTCGTTTGTGTTGGTGTACGACAGTTTGGCAAGAGCGCCGATGTCGCCTGCGTTAAGAGTATCAACCGATTCTTGTTTCTTGCCTTTCAAAACGTAAAGTGCGCCGGCTTTTTCTGTCTTTTCCGCGGTGTTGTTGAACATTGCGTCACCGCTTGAAAGTTTGCCGCTCATGACTTTGAATATAAGCATCTTGCCGACATAAGGGTCAACGACAGATTTGAACACTTGGGCAGAAAAAGATGCTTGTGAATCACAATCGACGACCTTTTCCACTCCGTTTATAACCGCCTTTGTGCGACGCGCTTTTACGGGAGATGGCAAATAATCAACAATTTTGTCCAAAAGATTTTTGACGCCTATTGACGTTAAAGCGTTGCCTGCGATAAGAGGAACGACCGCGTCTGTTGCGATAGCAAGGTGTATGCCCTTTTGAAATTCTTCGGCGGTAAAATCTTCTCCGTCAAAGAATTTGTTCATAAGGTCTTCGTCGGTTTCTGCAACAACTTCATACAGTTTGTTTTTGTATTCGTTTGCTTTGTCTTTGAGCACGGCGGGTATTGCAATCTCATTACCCGAAAGATCAAACGCTTTTGCGCTGACCACGTCGACATATCCGACCATTTTGCCGCTTTCCATAATAGGAAGTTCGATAGGAAGCACTTTGCCGTACTTTGCTGTTATGGCATCAACGGTGCCGTTGAAATCTGAATTTTCTTTGTTGACTGCATTCACAAAAATAAAAGCGGGAACTTCCTTTTCAAGGCACATTTC
>CAYIYN010000133.1:0-2045 GCA_964367645.1 uncultured Bacteroidaceae bacterium | reverse complement strand
AGCGAATAACATCGTCAGCCCCCTCCACCCTCAGCAGTCACATACGCAAAGTATGTTCCTGTCGATTGTGAAGGGGGCTTTCTTGTTCTTCATCTAAATAGACGCGGTTTTACACGTCTGCGTATTGCATAGTGCGAACACCTGCTATTTAGCGAATAACATCGTCAGCCCCCTCCACCCTCAGCAGTCACATACGCAAAGTATGCTCCTGTCGATTGTGAAGGGGGCTTTCTTGTTATTCATCCAAACATCGTCATTTTTTGCTCGAACCGTACGTCATGGAGGTGAGTCCGCCTATTCGTATAAAAAAATATATTGCGCTCAATTCAATTCGGTGATAAAATTTAATCGTTGTTAATATAGATAATCGTAAAAACAATTAAATAAGGGGATTTTTTTATGTCTGTAAATATTTTCTATAAATGTTATTGCAGAATTTTTCAAAAAGTAATGTGGTGTGCTATGTGGGTTTTGCCTTGGCGCACGCCAAAACAAATTTCAGGTGAGGGCAGCCTTGCCAAATTACCCGATTTTTGCAAGCAAAAAAGTTTTAATAAAGCGTTGCTTGTAACGGATAAAATGCTGCTTGAATTGGGGCTTTGCAATCCGCTTATTGAAAATATGAAAGCCGCAGGGTTGGGTATTGTCGTTTTTGGCGACGTTGTGCCCAATCCCACAATAACCAACATTGAGGACGGTCTTAAAGTATACAAAGAGAACGCGTGCGACCACATAATCGCCGTTGGAGGGGGTTCTGCAATGGATTGCGCCAAAGGCATCGCAGCGAGGGTAGCGCGTCCCCATAAGACCATACCTCAACTGAAGGGAATACTGAAAGTCACGCTTTCCGGATTGAAAAAGTTGCCTCCGCTTATTGCTGTGCCAACAACCTCCGGCACGGGGAGCGAAGCCACGCTTGCAGCTGTCATATCCAACCCCGATACGCACGAGAAATATCCTATAAACGACACCAATCTCATTCCGCGCTATGCGGTCATGGACCCGCTTTTGACAGTGGGACTGCCAAAACCCATAACATCCACAACGGGTATGGACGCGCTAACTCACGCTGTTGAGGCGTTTATCGGAAGCGAAAATACGTGCAAGACGAAAAAACAGGCGATAGAAGCCACAACGCTTATATTCCAATATCTCAAACGCGCCTACGATGACGGCAATGACCTAGAAGCGAGAAATAAGATGCAGAAAGCATCGTATCTTGCCGGTTGTGCTTTTACTCGTGCATATGTCGGTTACGTTCATGCGATGGCGCACACGCTAGGCGGTTTTTACGGTGTGCCTCACGGACTTGCAAACTCCGTTTTGTTGCCCGTAGTACTTGAAGGATACGGCAAAGCGGCTTATAAAAAACTTGCGCGTCTTGCCGAAGCAGTGGGCATTTCCGGAAGCACCGACGAGCAAAAAGCCAAGGCGTTTATCAAGGCAATTTACTCTATGAACGAGTATATGAATATACCCAAGCTAATCAATCCGACAACCACCAAATATCAAATCAAAGACGAAGATCTGCCTCTAATGATAAAGCGCGCTCTTTCCGAGGCAAATCCGCTCTATCCTTGTCCTTGCGTTTGGGGGTATGATGAGATCTATACCCTTTTCTGCAAAATCATGTAAAAAACCGCGCTATTTAGCGAAGAACTTTGTCAAGCCCCCGTGGCGCAACCCTCACGTACACATAAGTACGCTTCGGTCTGCTCCGCAGGGGCTTTTCGCGTTCTTCATCTAAATATCGCGGTTTTAAACATTCATTAATTAGAATGTCACTCTGAGCGCAGCCGAAGAGTCGCCACTGGACAAACAATCACGAGCACGCAGTCACTTATTACGAAGTTACGAAATAACCCCGAGTAATAGTGATTTCGCACTCACTCATTACGAAGTTACGAACACGAGCCGCAGGGCGGCGAGAAAGTGAGTGCCGAGCACCAGACATAAGTGTGCAGGCATAGCGGCAAAAGGGGGGGCACCCCCACCGCACAAAGGAACGCGAATGGCAAATTGAGTTATGCGATAGACAGCGTGCC
>CAYIYN010000132.1:0-2063 GCA_964367645.1 uncultured Bacteroidaceae bacterium | reverse complement strand
TCCATAGATATTACCAAAAAACGCAAAAAAGGGCGAACAAGTTTCCCGCTTCACCCTTTCTTCCCCAATAATTGCTTCTGAATAATCTTCTGCAAGTCTTTTTGCGACACCTTCTGTGATTTTTTATCCTTTTCAGTTTTAAGCGGCTGTCCGCCGCATTCGATAAATTCTTGACAAAGACAGTCATATAGTTTATCCACCGTGGAAATATCAACCTCTATACCGTCAGCTTCAAAAGATTTGCCGCCGTCATATAGCCAGTACGGCAGCGTTTCACAAAAAGCAAAGGTATATTCCATCATTTTCATTAAAGCTGAATGATAGGAATCGATGACAATAACATACTGGCTATCGGCATAATCCTCAAAGGCTCTGCCGAGTTTCTCGTTTATTTCGTCCTGCTGCCTGATGGCCGCCAATATTTCCATAAAAAACTCACGACTTATCATTTTTGGTGTATATGAATACTCTTTTTCCATATAATTGTACAGTTTTTCGGGCGTATCTACGGTTATCGTTTCGCCGCCGCAAAAAAGGTCTAAACTTGTATGGTCAAACTCAAACCATTTGATTAACTCATCGGGATCGAAGGTTTCTTTTGCAAGCTTTAACACCATATCTAAATTGTTGTTGTCGTTGATATGAACTATATTGTCAAAGCACTCCGATATTACCTTTGAAAATGCATCGTCCTTTTTATGCTGCTGGGATAAATTTACCATGATATATAAAAATGCTTCTTTTAAAATCATGCTGCGCCTTCGCTTCTATGCATTAGCATCCCCTTTCTTGTTATCTTTTGTGGATTTTCCGTTTTCATCAAGCCCGTAATCTTTTAGAGACAGCACTCTGCCGCAGTTTTGGCATGTGCCGTAATTGGTCGCCATATAAGCGCCGACCGGCGGTCTGCAATATTCGCAGAAACCGTCCTTTTTAATAGCGCCTGTCGTCCAATCGGGCAAACCTTATCTCGTATCTTTATCAATTATAACATGCATTTGTAAACCGCAATTTGGACAAAAGTTAAGAAAATCCTCTTCAACTTTAAAGCTGCACATGCACTTTTTGCACTGAAACCATTTTGCATTCTTTTTCGCTTTTTCCATAGCTACCAGTTCGCCTATCATATCAAAACAACCCTCCGTCCGTTACTTCGATAACCCTATTGAACACCGCCGTTTTTTTCGACGGCCCCCTTTCGCCTTTGGGAAGCGGGATTACCGCCTCTAAATGATAATGCCCAAAAAACCAATGCTTGTAATCGACAGCCTTTTCAAAGCCGGACAACCCGCGATTCGTTTCCGTCAATCCTTTGCTTTCTAAAAATCTTTGCATTTGCGGACAGTACAATGCGCTTTCGTCAATGGTGTGGGTAATAATGTAATCCACCCTGTTATCGTACTTTGCAAGATTTTTATATGCTTCTGCATAATCCTGCTGCGTCGGTATTTCCTGCGGCCACCAAGTTAGACCCGTCGTGCGCGTGTCTTTATCCACGCTCTCGGCGCCGCCGAAAGTAAAAAAGGTCTTACCTTCAATGGTAAAAATCTGCCCCCTCATAAGATGGATTATATTATCAGCAACTCTATGCGCATTGCCGCCTTTCCAAACCTCAATGGGCATATTATCCAAAATGTCAAAGTTTTCGTGGTTGCCGTCCACAAAAAGTACAGTAAACGGCAATCTTTTATAGATATGCAAATCTTGATTGTACCGCCCTTTATACCAAACCCCGCCAAAATCCCCGGCGATAATCACATAATCATTCCTTGTCAAACTTTTACGCTTTTTACTAAGTTCTTTCAGCTTTATAAAATGCGCATCGCCGTGAGTGTCGCCTGTAATGAAAATCATGCTCTTAATCCTCAAGCGTCGGTTCTTTTGGCGCTTTTCGTACCGTTTCTCGGCGCAATCGGTCTCGCGCTTGCCCTAAGTTTATCTTTTTATTGTATTCGTTCAGTAACTCCAAAGCAAAACCCAAAGCGCCTCCGTCTCTATCCTTAGCGCGCCCACAGATGGTTTTTGGTGTTCGGGCACTTAATCTTTCTATAAACGCTTCGTTC
>CAYIYN010000131.1:0-2066 GCA_964367645.1 uncultured Bacteroidaceae bacterium | reverse complement strand
ACTAAAAGGTAAAGACTGCGTTTTTGAATGCACGATTCACGGCGTAAAAGTGAAAGAACTCCCCGCGCTCGATGATGAATTTGTCAAAGAAATTTCCGAATTTGACACTCTGGCAGAATACAAAGCAGACATCAAAAAACAACTTGCTGATGACGCTGAAAAACGTGCCGAGCGCGCGTACGAAGACGCCCTTGTCGAAGCAATCGTGTCCGGTGCAAACGTTGATATTCCCGATGCTATGATCGAAAACGAAGCCGAAGATATGGTCAACGAATTTGAATACCGCCTTATGTATCAGGGCATCAAATTTGACGATTATCTAAGCTACGTCGGCATGACCAAAGATCAGGTCAAGGCCGAATACAAAGACCAAGCGGCAAAGAGCGTCAAAGTGCGCCTTGTTATGGAACAAATTGTAAAGACCGAAGAACTTAAATTCTCCGAAGCGGAAATCGACGAAAAAGTGGAAAAAGCGGCATCTGAAGCGGGCAAGAGCGTTGACGAGTTCAAAAAGACCGTCAAGAAAGAGCAAATTGATTATATGATTAATCAAGTTCTGTCCGACAAACTTCTTGCTTTGCTCAAAGAAAATAACACCGCAAACGTCAAAGTGGCGACCAAAAAGCCCGCTGCGGCACCCGTAGGAAAAGTCGGCGACGAAGAAGAAAAACCCGCAAAGAAACCGGCGGCGAAGAAAGCGCCCGCAAAAAAGGCGGAAACCGCAGACTAATAGCATAAAGTTTATCCATATAACCTACAAGCGGCCGCTTTGCCAAAAAAATTGCGCTAAGCGGTCATAATAGGGCGTATTAGCGCTCTAAAACCGCCATCGCGGAAGGAGAAAACAATGAGAGTTAAAGACCAACTTGTCCCTATGGTTATTGAACAGACAGGACGCGGTGAACGCAGTTACGACATCTATTCACGTCTTCTTGAAGACCGAATAATCTTCCTGACAGGAGAGGTCAACGACGCTGTCGCAGATATTATCGTCGCGCAACTGCTGTATCTTGAAGGCAAGGACAGCGCAAAGGATATCAGCCTTTATATCAACAGTCCCGGAGGCTCTGTCACTGCCGGACTTGCCATTTACGACACGATGAACTACATCAAGTGCGACGTTTCCACAATTTGCGTGGGATTGGCGGCGTCAATGGGCGCATTTTTGCTTTGCAGCGGTGCTAAGGGAAAGAGATACTCTCTGCCAAATTCCGAGATAATGATTCATCAACCCTTAGGCGGAGCGCAGGGACAAGCGAGCGATATAGCCATTCAGGCAGAGCAAATTTTGAAGATAAAACAACGCTTGAACAGTATACTGGCGGCGAATACAGGACAGCCTTTTGACAAAATTGCCCTGGATACCGACCGCGACAACTATATGAACGCGGAAGAATCCAAAGCATACGGAATAATCGACAAAATTTTCGTTACCAGACAGTAACGTACGTCTTTTAGCCGTATCCCGTCATAGGCTTTTGCATAGAATAAACATACGGTTATACCCGTAAGGAGTAAAAATGGATTATCAAAAAGAATTGTTCTGCAATTTTTGCGGAAAGAGCGACAGCGAGGTGGAGCGCATAATCGCCGGCCCCAATAATATGGCGATTTGCAACGAGTGCATTGAAAAATGTTCGATGTTGCTTGAAAAACGCTCCGAAAAAGCCACTGAAGCCGTCTCTTTGTACACTCCAAAAGAGATAAAATCCAAACTGGACGAATATATCATCGGTCAAGACAACGCAAAAAAAGTGTTGTCAGTTGCCGTATACAATCATTATAAACGCATCAACCATTCACTAAAACACGGCGAGAACCGCGAAGGCGTGGTGCTTGAAAAGAGCAACGTTTTGCTTTTGGGACCAACAGGGTCAGGAAAAACCTTGCTTGCAAAAACGCTGGCGCAAATACTCAACGTTCCCTTTGCCGTGGCTGACGCTACAACTCTTACCGAAGCAGGCTACGTGGGCGAAGACGTTGAAAATATCCTGTTGAAACTTATTTTGGCGGCAAACGGCGATATCAAAAAAGCCGAAATCGGCATTGTTTATATCGACGAAATC
>CAYIYN010000130.1:0-2096 GCA_964367645.1 uncultured Bacteroidaceae bacterium | reverse complement strand
ACACACTCGGCTCTCGCACATTAAGTATCGTCGCCTCATTATGCCACTTGGCATAACGGCACCGCTTCGCGACTAGATGTGCCTATGCCTGCACACTTTTGTCTGGTGCTCGGCACTCACTTTCTCGCCGCCCTGCGGCTCGTGTTCGTAACTTCGTAATAAGTGAGTGCGTGTTCACTCTTGCTCGGAGTATTTTCGCAACTTCGTAATGAGTGAGTGCGTGCACGTGAAAGTTTTTCCAGTGGCGTTTCTTCGGCTGCGCTCAGGTAGTGACAAAATAGAGGTGTGCTCAGAGTGACAAGATTCGGCTGTTAACCTTTGTATTGACTTAGTTACGTGTGTTTGTTAAAATAAAATTTAAGAATTTAAAGTGGTGTGGCGGCTGTTTTACAGCCAAAATTGCGCTGATTTTGGGAGAAATTATGAGTGGCTTAGTTGATGAAATCAAAACCGACAAGGTCAAATCCACGCCTTTGGGCGGAAAAGTTTGGCTTTCTGCGATAGTTTTCGGATTGGTAGGACAAATAGCCTGGGTTATCGAAAATATGTATTTTGCGACGTTTGCACAAGACCTTTTTGAAGATGCCGCAAAATTTGGCAACCTATATTACGTTTCGACAACACTTATGGTGATTTTTTCCGCGATAGTTGCCACCGCAACAACGATATTTGCAGGCGGAATTTTGGACAAAGTCGGAAAGCGCAAGCCGTTTATCGCATATGGTTATATCGCCTGGGGCGTGACGATTATGCTGTTTGCGGCAATTCCCGTGGATTTTGACGCCACGGCAGGCATAGGAATTGTCGCTATGTTGGTCATCTTCGACTGCGTAATGACTTTCTTTGGCTCAACAGCGAATGATGCCGCATTCAATACTTGGGTTGCCGACGTAACCGACACCACTAACAGAGGAAAAGTGAACACCATTCTTTCGCTTATGCCGGTGTTTGCAATGGTGCTTGCTATCGTCGTTGCTATGTTCACTTTTGACAAAGGCGGAGATCGTGTGGACGCGATTACGGGCGAATTTATAAAAGGCAACCCTTTTATGTATAAGCTATTCTTTATCATCTTGGGTATTATCCCTATGGTGGCAGGTTTTTTGGCCGTCTTCACAATGAAAGACAGCCCCAATATCATAAAGAACAAAAACCCCGATTATATAAAAGAAACGTTTTACGGTTTTCGTTCCGAGGTCATCAAAGATAATAAATTGATGTACATTACGCTGTCGGCTATGTGCATACTCGGCATCGCACAGCAAACATTTATGTCCTACCTTATAAACTTTATCGAAAAGACGCTTGGCATAACCAACTACATTCTACCGCTCGGCATAGTCATTGTTGGCGCGGCGATATTGACGGGACTGGGCGGCGTGCTGTTTGACAAATTCGGCAGAAAACATACCTATTTCCCACTGCTAATTTTGATTGTAATCGGCGCTATTATCATTTACCTTATGAAATTTATGCCAAAGTCTTCATACCAAACCATTCTCATTGCTCTCGGCATCTTGTTGATGGGCGGCATACTCTGTATGGGCGGCGCACTGGCATCTTCTTTCCAAGACTATATACCAAAGGGCTATGAAGGACGTTTCCAAGGCGTGAGAATGTGTTTTACAGTGCTTGTACCCATGATAATAGGACCTATAATCTCGCTTGCTATCGGTATAAACAGTTTCGACCCCCTCGACCCCGTTGCCAAAAACCAACCTCCGTTTGAGCTTTTCTTGGCAGCGGCTTTAATCGCCGTTCTCGCCGCTGTGCCGATTTTCTTCATAAGAAAAGACGCCGACCGACTGCGTTCCGTACTCGTTAAAGAGCGCGACAGCAAACTGGAAAAAGAAGCAACCGACACAGTTTTAGACACCGCAATCTTCGCCGAAGAGTCCACCCTCGGCGAACCTCAAATTCAAGACCAAGATAATAAATAAATATTAACTCCCATTATTTGAAAAGCCAGCGCATCACGCTGGCTTTTTTATATAATTATAATTTCGCAACTTCGTAATGAGAAAATGCGTGTTCACTCTTTTTATCTTGAAGTTTCCCCCTTCCTCAGGTGTTTCCCCAATCGCGTTCCCCCTAAA
>CAYIYN010000129.1:0-2138 GCA_964367645.1 uncultured Bacteroidaceae bacterium | reverse complement strand
CCTGCGCCGCCGCGACTAGCCGCGACTTCTGTGCGGCTTGGGCTTAACGCACTTTGGTCTGGTGCTCGGCGCTCACTTTCTCGCCGCCCTGCGGCTCGTGTTCGGAACTTCGTAATGAGTGAGGGTGAATTGAAAGTTTTTCCAGTGGGTTTTTCTCCCCTTCTTCAGAGGGGGAACGGCACAAAGTGCCAAGGGGGTGTCATTCTGTCGAAGTTGGCATTTTTATATTTTCTTTACTAAACAAAAAGGAAATGCTACAATGTGTCCATGCAAAAAATACGCGTAAAATTTGCGCGTGAGAGTATTCGTGAGCAATTAGCGAGAGGTAAAATGGCAAAAAGAGCTGTAGTCGGAATGAGCGGCGGTGTGGACAGTGCCGTGGCGGCAAGCCTGCTTAAAGAGCAAGGCTACGACGTTGTGGGGCTTTATATGTCCAACTGGAAGGACACAGAGCCTGACGGGTGCTGCACGGGCGAACAAGACTGGACGGACGTTCAGCGCATTTGCACGACACTTGACATTCCGTATTATTCCGTTGACTTTTCAAATCAGTATATGGAACACGTCTTCAAACTCTTTGTGGACGAATACAAAAAGGGCAGAACGCCCAATCCGGACGTGCTTTGCAACCGCGAAGTTAAATTTGGACCTTTTGTCAATTTTGCAAGGGATTTGGGAGCGGATTATATTGCGACGGGGCATTATTGCAGAGTTCGTCACGAAGGTGAAAAAAACTTCCTTTTACGCGCCGCCGACGAAAACAAAGACCAAACCTATTTTTTAAACCAAGTTACAAACGCTCAACTTAGCGACGTGCTGTTTCCGCTTGGCGATATGATAAAAATTGATGTGCGCGCATACGCACGTGAGAAAGGCATACCTGTTGCCGCAAAAAAGGATAGCACGGGCATTTGCTTTATCGGCGAGAGAAAATTCAGAGAGTTTTTGTCGAAATATATCCCTATGCAGCAAGGCGATATAATTACAACGGACGGCAACGTAGTCGGACGTCACGACGGTGTTTATTATTACACTTTGGGACAGAGGCGCGGACTAGGCATAGGCGGCGTTCAGGGCGGAAACGAGTCAAGATGGTTCGTTTTGGACAAAGACGTTGAAAATAACCGTCTTATCGTTTCGCAAGGCGAAGATAGCGTCCTCTTCAAAAAGTCGCTTATCACCGAAGGCTTCAATTTTATCACTCCTGCTCCGTCGGAAAGTTTCCGTTGTCAAGTCAGAATCAAACACCGTCAGCCTCTGCAAAACGCAACCGCTTTGTTCGATGGGGAAAACGTAAAGGTATTGTTTGACGAAGCGCAGCGAGCCATAACAAGCGGGCAATATGCGGTTTTATATCTTGATGAGATTTGTTTGGGTGGCGGCGTGATAAAAAACGCTTTGCCGCTTTAAGTCCGTTTTAAGTGTCGCGTACAATACATTTTCCATAATTTGTATAAGTATAATTTTTATTTTATAAGCACTGTTTACTGGGCTTAGTGCTAAAATCCTCTAAAACACACAACATATTATGCATACGGAAAATAAAGGTAGAAATTGCTCGAAAAAATACTAAAAAACATCGAAAAAACAGTTGACACCAAAATTCCGTTATGCTAGTATATGGAGGCTGTCCAAAAGACGGCGAGTACCTTGACAATTGAACAAAAAATGAAAAGCGATTTTATAATGTGAATTAAACAACATTTAAAAAACGTCTTATTTACCTTTGAACAAAAAGTTATAAGAGACAAGATTGAACTTAAGAGTTTGATCCTGGCTCAGGACGAACGCTGGCGGCATGCTTAACACATGCAAGTCGAACGAATTTGGTTCTTCGGAACCAGGTTAGTGGCGAACGGGTGAGTAATATATGAGCAACCTGCCTCTGTCAACGGGATAACAAGTGGAAACGCTTGCTAATACCGTATATGACCACGGTATCGCATGATACTGCGGTGAAAGTTACGGCGGACAGAGATGGGCTCATATCCCATTAGGTAGTTGGTGAGATAACAGCCCACCAAGCCTACGATGGGTAGCCGAGCTGAGAGGCTGATCGGCCACATTGGGACTGAAACACGGCCCAGACTCCTACGGGAGGCAGCAGTGGGGAATATTGGGCAATGGAGGAAACTCTG
>CAYIYN010000128.1:0-2154 GCA_964367645.1 uncultured Bacteroidaceae bacterium | reverse complement strand
GCGGACCAATCGGTTATGAGCCGACCGCTCTAACCAACTGAGCTAAAGGCCCGAATCTTTTCGGCTTATTCGTGAGAATGGTCGGGGTGAGAAGATTTGAACTTCCGGCCCCTTGCTCCCAAAGCAAGTGCGCTACCAAACTGCGCTACACCCCGACGGGCTGTCTTACGATTTGCGACTATGATAATATACAATAACAAAGAATACTTGTCAACGGTTTTGAATTCTAATTTTGATATTTTATCGACAATATTCAGCACGAAAATCGCTCATTTGATAAAAACTTCTCACACGCTCAATCACTAATAAGTTTAGCATGTTTTTGGAGGCAATATGGGCTTTGTTATTCATTCTGACGGCAGAGGCGCGACCGTTTATTTAAGCGGCGATATAGACGAACATGCCGCGACAGTCATGCGTGCAGATATGGACACCAAACTGTCTGCGGTCAACCGCGGAACGGTTATTTTGGACTTTTCAGGGGTTACATTTGTCGATAGCACGGGCTTGGGATTAATCCTCGGACGATACAAAAAACTTAAATCACGGGGAATTGAAACGTGCATCGGCGAAGTTACCCCAATCGTTGACAAAATATTTAAAGCAAGCGGTGTCTACTCGGTTTGTCCGAAAATTAAATAAGGGAAAAAGGTTATGGAAAATTATATGAAACTTGAAATTCCGGCAATAAGCAGCAACGAGGCGTTTGCAAGAAACGCTGTAGCGGCGTTTATCCTCCAGCTCTCCCCAACGGTCGAGCAATTAAACGACGTCAAAACCGCTGTCAGTGAAGCCGTGACAAACTCGGTCGTACACGCCTACAAAGACGGCGGAACAATTTTTATAGAGGCAAAAATCGAAGGCAAACAGCTGATAGTGAAAGTTATCGATTACGGCGTCGGCATTGATGATATAGAACGCGCAAGACAGCCGCTGTACACCACGCGCGCAGATGACGAGCGCAGCGGATTGGGCTTTACGATTATGGAGACGTTTATGGACACTCTCGAAGTAACTTCAAATTGCGGAGAAGGAACCGTTGTGACTATGAGGAAGTCTTTTACCTAATGTTTTCTCATGAGGAAACCCTAAAATTGATTGCTCTTGCAAAAGAGGGCGATGAAAACGCAAAAGAATCCTTGATAACAGAAAATTTACCGCTCATCAAAAGCATAGTAAAACGATTTCGCAACCGCTTGGAATACGACGATTTGATGCAACTGGGAGCGATGGGATTTACAAAGGCAATGCTCGGATTTGACGAGAGTTTCGGTGTACGCTTTTCCACTTACGCCGTGCCTATGATTACCGGCGAAATCAAACGTTTTTTGCGTGACGACGGTGCGGTAAAGGTGTCACGTTGGGCAAAATCACTCGCCCAAAAAATTGCGGCATACACCGATTTTAAGCTCAAAAACGGCGAGAGCGAACCGACAGTTGACGACTTGGCAAAGGAATTTTATTGTGATTCTGCGGATATAGTTTTCGCGCTTGACACATCGCGCGGAGTTCTGTCGCTAAGCGGAAGTACCGACGACGATGAAACGCCTTTGGGCGACAGAATTATCGGTGACGATACGCCTGAAAACAAAATCGACGAAATTATGCTGCGCGATCTCATAAAGTCATTGCCGGAAAGAGAAAGAAAAATCATAATTTTGCGCTATTTTAGAGATAAAACACAGAGCGAAGTAGCAAGCGAACTGGGCGTTTCGCAGGTGCAGGTCAGCCGCTTGGAAGGCAAAATATTGACAAAACTCCGCAACGATATGTTGTAATACAATATTAAATTTTTTATGTGTTTAATAAATTAGTATCTTAATTAACCCACCCCAAAAGAGAGAACATGAACTCACGATCAGGGTTTTTTCGGAACTTCGTAATGAGTGTGTGCTTGTTCACTCTCGCTCGGGATTATTCGCAACTTCGTAATGAATGAGAGTGCGGGTTCACTCTTGCACGTGATTGTTTTTCCAGTGGCGACTCTTCGGCTGCGCTTAGAGTGACAAGATGGTTTCCAGTGGCGACTCTTCGGCTGCGCTCAGAGTGACAAGATAGGGTGTTATTTCAAAACTTCTTTAAGGGGAAAGGGGGGGCATCTTGACAATATATAATTCAAAATATTATAAAAATAAAGAACGCGTAGCTACGCGT
>CAYIYN010000127.1:0-2162 GCA_964367645.1 uncultured Bacteroidaceae bacterium | reverse complement strand
CAAGAACGAAATCACCGCAAAAGAATGCGCCGCAGAAAGGTTGAAGACCGCAAACGCGAGTTTGCGGAATGAAAATTGCCGCTCATACTGAGGCTTGCCGAAGTATGACATTCGGCGGCAAAAACATTCGAGCGGTGGGAGAAATACCGCAATTCCAAAAGGTTTGACAAATCAAGCACTGTTGGGTTAAAATATATCCTATGAGAGCATATCTCGTCACTTAGACGAGGAAAGTTTTTAAGGCATTGCGTTTTATGACAAAAGATAATTCCAAAAAATTAGGACTCGTGCTTGAGGGCGGTGGAGCCAAAGGCATTTATCAGGTCGGTGCGCTGGAAGCGTTAAAAGAGGCAGGCGTAGTTTTCGACGGCGTTGCAGGCACTTCTATCGGCGCGTTGAACGGCGCTGTTATCGTGTCAAGAGGCCTAAACGAACTGTCCGAAGTGTGGGATACGGTTACGTTATCCACGGTTTTTGAAATCGACGAAGATTGGCTGTCCAAATACAAAAACAAGGATTTTGATTTGGATATGATGTCGTATGCCGGCAGAAAGGTTTCGAGCCTGCGCGAAATGATACGAGAGTCATATGTCAAATCAGAGAAGTTTATTTATGGTCATCTTGACGAGAATAGCATAAGGCGGTCAAAAATGGATTTTGGCTTTGTTACTTATAATATAAGCGATATGAAACCGGTGGAAGTTATGAAAGAAGAGGTTCCTATCGGCAAAATGATTGATTTTATTGTTGCGTCTGCAACCTTCCCAATCTTCCCGCCAAAGGAAATTGACGGCAAAAAATACATAGATGGTGGAGTTTATGACAATATGCCGATAAACCTACTTGCACGCAACGGCTACAAAAAGATGATTGCAATCCGCACTAATGTGGAATCAAAAGCGCCAAAACGCCGTTTGGAACGCGACGATCTTGACGTTGTTTATATAACTCCCAGAGAAGATTTGGGATTGGCAATGGCCTTCAATGAGGAAAAATTCGGAAAGATGAGAAAACAAGGCTACAACGACGCTATGTGCTTGCTTGACGCCGGCATCATCCTTCCGTATAACGAGTGATTTTGAGCAACAAAATTTTACTGATTGACAGCAACAGCCTTTTGCACCGCGCCTACCACGCTCTTCCAAACTTAAAAAGTTCTAAGGGTGTCAATACGGGTGCGATTTTTGGCTTTTTGAACCTTTTGCTACGCATTATAAAAGAACAGCAGCCCACTCATATTGCCGCGGCTTTCGACGTCCATGGTCCTACGTTCCGTCACAAAATGTTTGAAAGTTACAAGGGCACAAGAAAACCTATGGATACAGAACTTGCCTGTCAGGTTCAGCCTCTAAAAGACTTGCTTGTGCTTATGAATATAAAAGTTGTTGAGGCAGAAGGCTACGAGGCGGACGACATTTTGGGCACGCTGTCAAAGCGTTTTGACGACGATACCGTTGTGCTTACGGGCGACCGCGATAGTTTTCAACTTGTGAATGACACCACAAGCGTATATTGGACAAAAAAGGGCGTCAGTGAGGTTGAAATTGTCACTCCGGACGTGCTTAAAGAAATGGGGTTCACTGTTAAAAGTTTCATAGATTTCAAGGCTTTGCGAGGTGATCCTTCCGACAATATCCCCGGTGTTAGCGGAGTGGGCGAGGTGACGGCGAAAAATCTTTTGAACGTCTACGGCACATTGGAAAACGTACTTGACCACGCGGATGAAGTTAAGGGCAAACTGGGCGAAACGCTTCTTAAAAGCCGCGATATCGCCTTGCTATCAAGAGAACTTGCAACAATCGACCGAGATGCGCCGATACCATGCAATCTAAAAGAACTCGAATTCAATCCCGTTTACAGCTCTGACGTAAAATCAAAACTTGCCGAATACGAATTGACATCGCTTATTTCCAGAATGAAATTTGCAGATGACAATGCCGTCACAACCGAAAAAAAAGATTACAAGAAAAAGGTTGTCGAACTGACTGATTTACAGTCGGTTGAAAAGGCAATAGTCGGTGACAAAATTTCTCTCTTAATCGAAAACGACATAAGATTTTCAACGGACGGAAAGACTGAATATGCCGTCGTTTGCGGCGACGATTTGTTTGCCACGCTTACTTTTGAAAGTGCGTTGAAATGTGTGTTGGAGAATATAAAGG
>CAYIYN010000126.1:0-2297 GCA_964367645.1 uncultured Bacteroidaceae bacterium | reverse complement strand
CTCATTATGCCGCTTGGCATTACGGCACCGCTTCGCGACTAGGTGTGCCTATGCCGGCGCACTTTGGTCTGGTGCTCGGCACTCACTTTCTCGCCGCCCTGCGGCTCGTGTTTGGAACTTCGTAATGAGTGAGTGCGAGTTCACTCTTGCTCGTGGTTTTTTCGTAGCTTTGCAATGAGAGAGTGCGTGTTCACTCTCGCTCGGGGTTATTTCGTAACTTCGTAATGAGCAAGTGCGTGTTTACTCTTGCATTGAAAGTTTTTCCAGAGGCGACTCTTCGGCTGCGCTCAGAGTGACATATTGCACTATAATTCTCTTATATTATAATCGTTTCACTGTTGTTTTGCAAGAGTTTATCGTATATAATAAGTCTTGTGGACAAAACAATTTTGCATTGCGACCTCAACAATTTTTATGCCTCCGTTGAATGCGTTTTAAACCCGTATTACGACGGACTGCCCCTTGCCGTTTGCGGAAATCCGGAAAAGCGGCACGGCATAGTTTTGGCAAAAAATATGCTTGCAAAAAAAGCGGGAGTCACAACAGGCGAACCTATATGGCAATCCAAACAAAAGTGTCCCAACATCGTCTTTGTTTCGCCGCACTTTGAACATTACGTCGAATACAGCAACAAAGTCAGACAAATTTACGAAACGTTTACCGACAAAGTGGAAAGTTTCGGCCTTGACGAGTGTTGGCTTGACGTTACTCATTCTCTCAAATTGTTTTGTACGGACGGAAAAGGACTTGCGGATAAAATCCGCGAAACCGTAAAAAAAGAAACGGGGCTTACGCTTTCCGTTGGCGTTTCTTTCACAAAGGTGCTCTCAAAACTCGGCAGTGACCTAAAAAAACCCGATGCAACAACCGTGCTTTCCCGTGAAAATTATATGAGCGTTATAGGCTCTCTTCCGCCTTCCGATTTGATTATGATAGGCAGTAAGACGTCGGAAAAACTTCATAAATTGAATATCCACACAATATATCAACTGTCAAAAGCCGACAGAGGCATGTTGAAGGAACATTTTGGCATAATCGGTGGCTATCTGGTGGACTCGGCTATGGGTATAGAACGAGAAGATGTCAAAAATTATTATGACAAACGAATTCCCAAATCGGTTTCAAACGGCACAACGACTCCGAGGGATATGACTTCTATGCAGGACGCAAAGACGGTTATATATGCTTTATGTGAACTTGTGGCGGTTAGAATGCGCAAATTCAATCTTGTTGCAAACGGGATTTCTCTTTCGATAAAGTATGCCAATCTTGAAGGTATTTCAAAACACAAGTCACTTGATTTTCCGACATCTAATGCGTCGGATTTGGCTGATGCCGCCGTCAAACTGCTATCTCAAATGCACGCCTTTCCCGCTCCTCTTCGAGCAATAACCGTGGGCGCTATTCGTCTTGAAGACAAGTCGGTAAAACAACTCAATATCTTCGACGACGACAGAGAAGAGCGTTTGGAAGAAAGCGTCGATAAAATAAGAAGCAGATACGGCTACGACTCAATAAAACGCGGCGTTGTTGTACTGCAACAGGACTTAACCGGCGATTTGCACGAAGAGGACGGATTTGAACCTTTTAAACGTTGAGTCATACTGCTGCATATAATGATATCAAACGAATAATCGCTTTGTTGCGCGCAGCGCGCGTGCGCCAAAAATAAAGAGATTTATCTTTTCAATTCGTTTTACAACTTGTCATTTTTCGTATATACTCGAGAATGAACAAATTTCGCAATGAGGTATTCGTTATGTCTATTATGATGGAGGAACTGGGCGAAGCGCCGCGTGTTATCCTAGATGCGGTCCGTGCCTGCAATCCTGTAGCAAAAGCCGTCGCAGAGGAGTGTTCAAAGCGACAAATCAGACGAATTATCCTTGCCGGAAGAGGCAGTTCACTACACGCAGGCATAGCCTTTAAGTACTTTTTGGAAAGCAATACCCCTTATACACTCTCTTTTGAATATCCTTCACTTGTAACTCTTTTTAAAGCACAACGCAATTTAGAAGACACCCTCTACATCGTAGTATCTCAATCCGGCGTCGGGCCTGACACTTTAAACTTTGCAAAAACTGCCAAATCGCAGGGCGCGCTGGTTGTGGGAGTGACCAATTTTCCTGATTCGCCTTTGGCTCAAAACAGCGATTTTGTGCTCAATATTTGCGCCGGCGAAGAAAAAGCCGTTGCAGCGACAAAAACGCTCACGGGGCAAATTGTTGTGCTCGAAGTGCTTGCATATGCACTTGCCGGCAAAGAACTCACTCTTGACAACACAGCGGGTGTTGTTA
>CAYIYN010000125.1:0-2320 GCA_964367645.1 uncultured Bacteroidaceae bacterium | reverse complement strand
GAATAGATGGTATCATTATTATAATATAGTAAATTTTTTGTATATGCGAGGATTACTGCGGCAAATGCCTCCGCAAAAATACCGCCGTGGGAGATTTATATGGACATATCATCGGTAAACAGTGACCTTATTCGCGGAAATACCACCACGATTATTCTCGGCTCACTTTGGAGCAACGACAGATACGGCTATGAAATTTTGCAAGAAATCGATGAAAAGAGCAACGGCCAGTACAAACTGAAACAGGCGACCTTATACAGTCAATTAAAAAGGCTTGAAAAACAAGGTTTGATTTCTTCTTACGAAGGCGCGATTGACGATACAGGCGGCGGCAGAAGGCGTTACTACGCTTTGACTGCGGAAGGCCGAGCGTTCCTTGGCAAGGAAAAACAAGAATACGAATATTCGCGCACCATATTAGACAAACTCGTGTCCGCAAAGGAATTCGACTTTGCAGAGCCTGCCCCGTTTGATACCTCTTCACTGCGCCCGTACACAAAAACCGAAGGTGAAGGAACACCCAAAATTATCTACAAAGAAAAGATAGTTGAAAAAGAGGTTCCCGTCGAAGTTGTCAAAGAGGTTGAAGTCATCAAGGAAGTCCCCGTTGAAATATTAAAAGAAGTTCCATTTGAAGTTGTCAAAGAAGTGCCGGTGAGCGTGGAAAAACGCATATACCTTGACGCTTACGGCAACGAAATAACTTCAGAGCAAGCCAAAATCCTTGCCGATAGAGCAAAAATTGCCGATGAAGAGAGGATGCAGCGCGAGCGTGAAGCGATGAAGCCCGCCCTATCCTTATCTGAAATGTTTGCAAGAATGGATGCCGAAAGCGAATATTCAGGGAAGTTACGCAACGCGACTGCCGACGTTGCCCAAGCAAATTCAGCAAAAGAGCCATATAAACCATCCGAAAACTCTTATTTTACCGCTTATGCAGGCGAGAACGAGTCGCGCACACGTTCCAACGCCACAATGAGCGAAATTTTTGCACGTCTGAAAGCGAAAGAGGCACAAATCGATTCGGAACATTCCGTTGCAAAGGCATCATCCCCCGTGGAGAAGGAACCAATATACGAAGAAGCGTCGTTTTTTGACGACGAGCATTCGTATTCGGCTCAAGACGTTCACGACACCCCGCCTACATATTCGGAACCGTCCAATAAGGACAAATTCCCTAAATATTCCTCACCGTCAAAAAATTATAGCGTATCTACACATAACGTAGCACCGCAAGACTTTGCGCAAGCGGAAATCGAGCGTCCGTTTGGTGCCGCTCCGATTTTGCCTCTGGACAGAGATGAATTTGTGACGTCGGCGGTAATTTCAAAACGCGACGAAGAATTTGAATATGAAAAGCGTGACGTCAATTACCGTGATTTTTTCACAAGCATAATTTCTCTGCCCGAAGAAAAAGAACCGCCAAAACAAAAACAATCTGCAAGCAGTGCCTATGAAAACGACTTGAAAGCGCGACTATATGCAAAAGGGTTCAAAATCCGCCCTTACGACAGAGGCAACACTTCGGAATATTACACTTTCAATTTTGTGCATTCTAACCGCCTAAACCGCGATTGTTGGCTTATAGTTCTCGCAATCTTTCTCTTGGAAGTCGGAGTTATATGGGCGTCGACGTTCCAGCAAATCGGCTACGGCTATTTCCTTCCCGTGCTTACTTGCCCTGCCGTTCTTATGCTTGTGCCGATTGCAATGTACATAGCCAATCCGACCAAACGCACCCGCGCTAACTTCAACTTCAAGTTGTCAATACTAAACCGCTCAATGCTGTTTATCGAACTGACGGTCGTTTGCATACTCATAGGATTTTTCGCAGTGGGCGCAACGGTCGACGACACAACGGCACTGCTAAAATCGATTTATCTGCCTATGGTGTTGCTTTTCAATCTGCCGGTTAGTTCTGTTATCTACTGGCTGCTCTACAACAGCAAAAGATACCACGTCGCATAATTCGCACTCGCGTTGGTTTTAGTGAGCACACACAATCGGAACAAAGTTCCCGAATAACCCCGAGCGAGAGTGAACCCGCACTCATTCGGCAAGAACAATCCAAAGGCGATACTTCGCAGACGGTGTCTGCTCTGTATAACAATTCGGGTGCAGACGTAAAGAATGGGCAATCTGCTATCTTGTCACTCTGAGCGAAGTCGAAGAGTCGCCTCTGGAAAAACTTTCAATGAGTCAGCACTCACTAATTACGAAGTTGCGAAAATACTCCGAGCGAGCGTAAATATTAACGGACGTCGGCAAATTACGAAGTTCCGAAAATCCGCGCAGGGCGCGGATAAAAGCCCACCCGAAC
>CAYIYN010000124.1:0-2395 GCA_964367645.1 uncultured Bacteroidaceae bacterium | reverse complement strand
CAGTTACGACGCGCTGCTCATGAAAAGCGGAGAAGCGGTTGTCAACGCTCTTGAAGGGTTTTTGACCTCCGTTGCCGAGGCGGGTACGCTTGGCATAAGCACGTTTTTGGGGCGGTATGCCGAAATTAATTCTTCTCCCGACAAAAAACCGTCCGGCGGAAACAGAGTGCACGTTTCCACTTATCACGGCTATAAGGGATTGGAAATTCCCGTTGTATTTTTACCCAATATAGGCGCTGCAAAATCCACAAAGAGTTATAGCGGCGACGTTGTTGTGACCGGCAAAGGTTATATCGGGCTTAACGCATTTGATTTAGAAGGCAAAACCAAAAGCACCGGCACTCTTTCCAAAATCGCCGTCGCAACGCTCATAAAAGAGCGGGAACATAAAGAAGAAATGAGACTTTTTTACGTTGCTCTCACGCGCGCGAAAAAATACCTTTATATCACGGGCGCGGGCGATGCGCTGAAGTTCAACAGATTTGACGACAAACCTATCTACAGCGCCGAAAACAGCCGCCTTGCGCTTTTGGAAACTGCCAAGAAGTTCGGATTTATAAATAATGAAGCGATAGCTCATAGCGATATTTCCGAGTTTGTCAAATCTCAAAAAAGAGAGGCGCCGTTGCTTAAATGCGACTCCGCCGATTCAGACGGACAATCAAAGATAATAGGCGCGGTTTCGGAGGGCAGAAAAGCGTCGTACGCTCACTTGGAAGCCACAACCCTTGCGATGAAATACAGTGTTTCAGCACTTCAATCCATAGGAAGCGACGCGGTGCTAATTGATGACAAAGACGGGAGAGAAACGCGCCAATATGAAGACAAAACCGATATAGGTACGCTCTATCACAAGGTGATGGAAAACATAGATTTTTGCGCCGTTGATAAGCTCGCCGTTGACTCTGAACTTGAACGTATGGTGCAGGAGGGCATATTGTCGGACAAAGAAAAGAACACTCTTGATATTGACGGAATAGTGTCTGCTCTGTCTTCTCCGATTATAAGACTTGCTGCAAAATCCGTATGTTTGAGAGAAAAATCATTTATGATGTACGTCCCGGCTAACGAAGTTGTGGAAAGCGTAACGACCCCCGATATGGTGCTGGTTCAAGGTGTTATCGACCTTATAATCCGCGCCGACAAGACCATATTGGTTGACTATAAGTATTCCGCTTTGAAAAACAAAGAAGCAAGAAAAAAATACAAAAAGCAACTTTATCTTTACAAAATGGCACTTGAAACCGCATTTGTAGAGAAAATAGAAAGTGCATACGTTCTTTCACTCAAAACCGGAGAGGCTTTTAAACTGGAAGAACTGGATGCAGATTGAACAATATTAACGCTCCAAAAAAACGCTAAACAAATCTCGCAGACGCACGACTGGTTTCTTTTGGAGCAGGATTGAAAAAATAAGACGAAAGTAAAGTATTGATTTTTTTGTCGCGTGTGCTATAATCATACACAGTATGCGATGCGTTAAGCGCGAATGGGAGAACAAATGAATTTTTTTGCTGAAATTTTCGATGGGCTTGCTTCTCTTTCAACAAAACTGCCGTCTGTGCCTGTTGGGGCATATTTTATCGTCGTGCTTATGGCTTTGGTAGTGGCGGGTGTCGCCGTCGGTTTTTCTTATTTTGGGAACGCGGCAGGCAAGATAAAACGCAGTATCAAAAAAACGCTGGCTTATCTTAAACAGAAATCTGAAATCAACGACGATAACGTCGGCGATTTTACATACGCTTGCTTTGGCAATTCCTCTCCGCGCTCTCTTAGAGAAGCTTGGGTGAAATATCTTGGCGTGCGCTTTGGTTATCCAAGCGACATATTGTCCGAAAATGACGTTTTCGATCGTGAAGTCAAAAAAGCGTCCGTGTTTCTCGCTTCGATTTATATCGGCGTCGCGCTTATCCTCATAGGTTTCTTTGCGTTTTGGGGCATGAGCCTTGAGAATAAAGCCGCTGTCGGCGCGATAATTTGTGCAGGGTTGCTTTTGAGCGGCATAATATATCTCGTCTTAGTTTGGATTTCAAAAAGGCAATACACTTCCGCGAGAGAACTCTTTTATGAACTTCAAGACGAGTTGGACGCCAAAGTCGACTTGCAAGTTGAAAAGAATTTTTCCACCGATGCGTCGCCTCTTTACGATATGACCGCAATGATTGACGAAATCATAGCGCGCAACACCGCCAAAGTTGTGGACATTCCAACAGAAGAGGTTGTCCCCGACGAGAAGATTGACCGAAACAATGCGAACATAGAAGAAGTGTCAACCGCCGAAAATGCCGTTGATGAAAATGCCACCGTTGATGATGAATCAAAAGATACACAACCGCCAACGGAAAATTTGGAAACAACAGCGGAAGCCGCTCAATCAGAGGAAAAAGACATAGAG
>CAYIYN010000123.1:0-2433 GCA_964367645.1 uncultured Bacteroidaceae bacterium | reverse complement strand
CTCATTATGCCGCTTGGCATTACGGCACCGCTACGCGACTAGGTGTGCCTATGCCGGCGCACTTCTGTCTGGTGCTCGGCGCTCGCTTTCTCGCCGCCCTGCGGCTCGTGTTCGCAACTTCGTAATGAGCGAGTGCGTGTTTACTCTCTTTCGGGGTGGGCTTTTATCCGCGCCCTGCGGCTCGTGTTCGTAACTTCGTAATGAGAAAGTGTGTATTCACTCTCGCTCAGAGTATTTTCGTAACTTTGTAATGAGCGAGTGCGGGTTCACTCTTGCATTGAAAGTTTTTCAAATAGTCGCGTTACGTGTGCGATTGATTTGTGGTTGCGTGCCGAAAAATATCAATATATAGACATAAAAAGCACTTTTTTTACTATGTTTGAAAGTTTAAATTAATTGAAAGAAATTTTGCTTGACAAAAAGTTTAGAAAATTATATCATAGCCGCGCTGTCTAAAAAAGGCAGTATTCCGCCGTGAGAACGGCGGTGAAAAAATGATGACACACGCGGATAAGTGTTATATCTAGGAGGCTAAATAATGGCTGGACAAAAAATCAGAATTAAGCTCAAAGCGTACGACCACAATCTTATCGACCTTTCAGCCGAAAAAATCGTTGAGACCGTGAAGAAGACCGGCACCAAAGTTTCGGGTCCCATTCCGCTTCCAACCGACAAAGAAATCGTCACCGTACTTCGCGCTACCCACAAATACAAGGATAGCCGTGAGCAATTTGAACTTCGCACTCACAAACGCTTGATTGACATCTTCAACCCCACGAGCAAAACCGTCGATTCACTGATGAAACTCGACTTGCCCGCCGGCGTTGACATTTCAATCAAACTTTGATGGAAATATAGGAGGGTGAACTTTACATGGATAAAGCAATCATCGGAAAGAAACTGGGCATGAGCCAAATCTTTACCTTGGACGGCAAAGTTATCCCCGTAACCGTTGTGGAAGCGGGACCTTGCTCTGTCGTACAGATTAAGACCAAAGAAAACGATGGATACGACGCTGTGCAATGCGGCTTCGGTTTCGTCAAGGAAACAAAAGTTAACAAGCCTCAAGCCGGCCTCTACAAGAAGGCGGGTGTGGAGCCAAAACGTTATCTTCGTGAATTTCGTTTCGCAGACTGCGCTGCCTATACGGTAGGGCAGGAACTGACTTGCGACGTATTTGCTGAGGGCGACAAAGTTGACGTCACCGGCTTGTCCAAAGGACACGGATTTACCGGCGTTATTCTTAGATGGAATCAACACAGAGGTCCTATGGCACACGGTTCGGGTTATCACCGCGGCGTTGGCTCAATGGGTGCAAACTCATCTCCTTCAAGAGTTTTCAAAAACAAGCATATGTCCGGACAATGGGGCAATGAAAAGGTCACGGCGCAAAATCTCACCGTAGCCAGAGTCGATAAGGCGAGGAACCTTCTTCTCATAAAGGGAGCAGTCCCCGGTGCGAAGGGCAATATCGTCACCATCAAACAGACCGTAAAAGGTTAATCGGAGGCATAAATGGAACTGAACGTAATGAATATGGCAGGAAAAGCCGCCGGTACAATCGAAGTCAGCGACGCAGTATTTAACTGCGAGTATAATGAAGCGCTCATTCACCAAGTGGTAGTGGCGCAACTTGCAAACAAGCGTCAGGGCACTCACGCGGCGCTCACCCGCACCGAGGTCAGAGGGGGCGGCGCAAAACCGTACCGTCAAAAGGGCACCGGTCGCGCACGTCAAGGCAGCAATGTGGCACCAAACCATGTCGGAGGCGGCATCGTGTTTGCAAAGAAACCCCGCGACTTCAGCCAAAAAATCAATAAAACAATGAAGAAAGCAGCGTTTTATTCCGCTCTCTCCGAAAAGATTCGCCAAAACGAAGTCGTCGTGCTTGACAAATTTGAAATTGCCCAGCCAAAGACAAAACTCGTCAGTGACGCATTCGGCGCAATCGGCGTAAAAGGCAACACACTTCTCGTCGTGGAAGAATATGACGAAACCGCACTCCGCGCAAGCAGAAATATTCCTACACTTTCTCTTTGCGAAGTCAGACAACTCAATGTATACGATATCGTATCGATGAAAAACGTCGTCATCTCCACGGCCGCTATCAAAAAAATCGAGGAGGCAGCAAAATGACAAATTACGATATCATCATCAAGCCCGTCCTTTCTGAAAAGAGTTACGACGGTATATCCGACAAAAAATACACATTTAAAGTTGTCAAGTCTGCCAACAAGACTCAAATCAAAAATGCGGTTGAACAAATTTTCGGCGTAAAAGTTGCAAAGGTTAATACATCCAACTACGACGGAAAAGTGAAGAGAATGGGACGTCACGAGGGTTTGACGCCGTCTTATAAAAAGGCAATCGTCACTCTTGATAAAAACAGCAAAGCAATCGAATTCTTCGAGAGCTTGGCATAAGGAGGAAGAA
>CAYIYN010000122.1:0-2500 GCA_964367645.1 uncultured Bacteroidaceae bacterium | reverse complement strand
CTTTTGTACAGTGGGTATTTAACGAGGCGGGAATGCCGCTGCTGTTGAAAACTGCCAGCTGTTCGGCGCTTATGAATTATTACAAGGAGCGGGGCAAGTTTTACACAAAGGATTTCAGGCCGGGTGACATTGCGCTGTTTAACTTTAAGGGTGGCCCGTCAGTTTCGGAACATGTGGGTATTATTGAATCGGTGCTGAAAGACAGCGTTGTTGCCACTCTAAAAGAATTGGGTGCCGAAGTCGTTGATTTTGGCACTTATAATACCGATTCGGTAGATTATCCAGTTTTCGCGCTGAAAGTGGCCGAAGCCGTTAAAAGCGGTGAATGTGAAGCAGGTGTTCTTATGTGCGGTACAGGCATAGGGATTTCTATCGCTGCCAATAAGGTGCCGGGTATCCGCGCCGCAGTTTGCACAAACACATATATGGCTCAACTCACAAAAAATCACAACAACGCAAATATTATCGCGTTGGGCGGCAGAGTTATCACTCCTGATGAGGCAAAAGCAATCGTCACCGCTTGGTACACCGCAGAGTACGAGGGTGGCAGACATCAGCGCAGACTTGATATTATTTCGGAAATAGAGAAGAAATATAAATAAGAGGGCAGCATGATTGAGGAAGTCTTAAAGGATATCAGGGATGCGGAGCAGAAGGCCGACGAAATAAAAAAAGCCGCTGAAGCACAATCTAAAACCATTGTTTTGGAAGCGGAGATAGAGGCTGAGGCTCAAAAGAAAGCCACAGTTTTTGAATGTAGGGCTGACATAAAAAAAGCTGTTGCGGAAGCCGAAAAGAAAGCGGCTGAAAGGCGCGCGTCCATTATTGCCGAAGGTGAAAAAGCCGCAGCTGATTTCACAAAGGAAAAACAATCTGAAGTTGTGAGCAAATCCGATGAAATTTTGGAATTGCTGATTAAAAAATACGGTGCGTAAATGCTTGTTAAAATGAAAAAGCTGGTGCTCATTGCGCACCGCTCGGACAGATTCAATATTTTAAAAACACTTCATCAGAGCAAACTGACGGAGATTGTAGCCACTCAAAATATTCCAGACACCAAAAGACTTGACAACACAAAAGTGCAGGAAGACATATCGGGAGTGTTGTCACGCATAAACTTTGCTTTCGGATTTTTGAAAGCGCAAAAAAAACTTGCCCAAAAATATGCAAAAGACACAAAGGACTCTGCAAATCCCTACAAATACAATCCTGTGACCGAACCGCCGTTTTCTTCCATTGCGCGGATGAGTTACACTGATTTTGAACTTGCTTCAACAAAAGAGTCCGAGTTGTTTTCAGCGCTTAATGATTTGGAAGGAATTTCTGAAAAACAGATAAAGATTGCTGCAGAAAAACAAAAAACACTCTCTGAAATTGAACAGTTGACCATTTTTGAAAACTTGCACATGCCGTTTTCTGCATTTCACGACACTCATACAACCAACGTAATACTGGGCTATGTGCCCTCTCAACGCAGACAAGAAGTCGAAGCTCTTGCCGATAAGTCTGATTTAATTTATTTAAAAACTTTTGAAGGAGCAAAATATTGTCCGTTTGTTGCAATTACGTTGAGGGACAATGCGGAGGCTTTATCTTCGGCATTGCAAGAGATTGAATATGTCAAATGTCCTTTCAACGAACCGATAAATGCAGTGCAATTCATTGAAAACGATTTAAAAAAGATAGAAAATTTTGACAGAGAAAAATTTGAATTGATGGTCGACGCTCTAAAAAAGGAGACTTTAATACGCGACCTTAAAACGCTTTACGACTGTTATCTAATCAAGCAGGCAAAGTTTTCGGCAATTGACAATTTTGCCACAACAGAACGCTCATTCGTTCTTGAAGCGTGGTATCCTGCCGAACAGGAAAACGCTCTAAAAGACTTGTTTGACGGCTACGACCGCGTTGTTTATGAATTCCGCGAAGCGGAAGATAACGAAGTTGTGCCGACGCTTATCACATCCAACAAGATTGTTGAGCCATACCAAGACGTCACCAATATGTACAGCGTGCCCAATTATCACAGCGACTTAGATCCAAACCCGATAATGGCGTTTTTCTACTTCCTGTTTTTCGGCATAATGATGGCAGACGCGGTTTACGGTGTTCTGCTTGCCGTTGTCGGTTTCACACTGTTCAAAATTTCCAAGCCGACACCGGGCAAAGGCAGACTTTTGTTGATTATCGCCATGGGCGGCATTTCCACGGCAATATGGGGAGTACTTTTTGGCAGTTATCTGGGATTCCCGACAAGTTCAATGACGGATGCCAATGGCAATCCAATAAGCTTGGCTTTGCTCTTCAATCCGCTGGATGAGCCGCTGCTGATGCTCATTATGTGTTTTGGACTGGGCTTTATTCAAATAGTCACCGGTATGATTGTGAATGCAGTCAACCTTTTCAAAAGAGGAAGATGGCTTGACGCAGTATTTGCGGATTTCACTTGGTTTGCAATCTTTTTGGGCATCGGCTTGATAGCAGTAAGCATGCTCTTAAA
>CAYIYN010000121.1:0-2526 GCA_964367645.1 uncultured Bacteroidaceae bacterium | reverse complement strand
GTATTGCTTGACCGTTTGGTCGGCTTTGCCGCGCTCCCCGTGCTCGCCGTCATAGATATCGCGCATCGAGTTATGAATTTCGTTTGCAATCCATTTTGCAAGGGTGCTAGGCTTGTATTCGTCATAAGCCATAGGAATACAATTTGACGAGGCAGCTTTGCTTAGAAACGTGAAGCCCGTCATTTTGCTGATAGGCGGAGCGCCTCCCGTCGAAAAGAACGGACTAAGAAATTCTTTGTATGTTGTCGACTTACCGCTTCCGTGTTCGCCGTAAAGAATAAGGTTGGGGAATTTTATGCCGTGACGTTTGAGGTGGGGTTTGATGAAACACGCTGCGGCGAAACAAAGTATCGATAGCGTTTTGGGCTTTTCATTGTAATCTATATAATATTTTCCGCAATGCTCTAGGTCAGCATTATCCAAAGCAAGTGCGTCCGCGATACCGCAAGGAACATTCTCACTCCCCGCAACCTGTACAATATCATCATTCCGCGCCCACCCTTTGCCAAATGCTCCCTCCTTGCAAACGAACACCGGAACTGGCAGATTACCCTCCGTCCGTGTAACAAATTCCATCCCAACCCCTTTATACCCACGCTTAACAACGCAAGGCTGACGGGAAACATAATCCTTAATATATTGAAGCTCTGTTTCGGAGCAAGTGACTATTTTATCAATATCGTTGCGGCAGGTCGCATCCCGGAACAATGCCACCGAATGAAAGTCCGAAATCCGGAACGTTCGTCCCGTAACCTTGCCCCTCTCGTTCGTCAGCTTGGCTGTTATACGGCTGTCTTCCTCCGACTCAACAATTTCAAGCGGCTCGACTATAAAGTTTGTAAGCATTTTTTCACCCTCGCCACGGCTGATGAAGTAACAGTTGTTCCGTATGTAAACGATGGTACTTGTAGGCGCTCTTGGCTTTTTCTTCTTTTCTTTAGGTGCTGGTTTCTTATATACCTCGTGCGGTTGTGCTAGTGCCTGCGCAATGGTTTTTTGACCGTAGGTCTGCGCACCGTGTAGCTTATCCCATTTTTCACGATACAGTCCGCTATGTCTGAATAGACTGTCCATACGTCCCGCATCGTCCGCTGTCCAGAAGGCAAGGGAGCTACACAGTGCGAGATCTGCCTCCGATTGGGATTTGTAAGCGCTAAAGTCCCCGCGCCATAATGATTCGAACTTTGCGCCATTCTTTGATGCTCGCACTTTATCCAGCAGTTCACTGTCGCTTATACCTGTTGCATTACTCGTTGCACAGGTTGCGTTTACGGCTGCGTTCTCATGCAAGTCGCCCATTCCTTTGACTGTATCGTTAACGCTTGTATTAGCGCTTATTGCGTTGTTTAGAATACCGCAAAAGCTGTTATAGATACCTAATATCTCTTTCGTGCAATCTTTAATAATCTCGAAGCCGCTCTCATACCGCCTGCCTGTCACCGTGAAAAATCTTCCGCTTTGGTAAATCTCAATCTCGGGTTTATTGATCCCCGCTCCCGCGAACGGTTCTCCGCACTTTGCAATAATGTGCAAGCCTTTGCCGGAAGGACTGATTTCCGTATAACTCCGCACCTTGCTCAAGATTTCTTTTGCAAAGTCAGAAACCGTCCCGTCCTCACCGATACACTTGTCAAGGTCAATGCCGCAAATGCCGCTCCCGTCAAACGCAAACCCGATATGCCATTTGTATTTTTTGTTAGGTTTTTTGTCCTTCAACCAGGATAAAGCTGTTTCAAAACCGCACCAGGTTTTGGGGTTATTGCTTTCGGCGGGAATGTCTTTCCAGGCTGTCGGATCGTCTTTTCTAGCCTCCACAGTCGCCCGAATATCCACGGGCATTTTCTTGTGCTTATTTTCCTTATCGTCCCACCAAACTCTGAAGCCCACCCAGTTTGGCAGGGTTTTCAGTTCGGCGGGAACACTGTCGTATTTTGGTATATTCAAATTAACCTCCAAACACTTTATTACGCAGCAACTCAAATTTCCGCCCTGTGTTTTTGTGCTTCCAAACTTTGCGGTTTTCTAAATTAGCCGTATAGTCAAAAATGCTTTCCGTGCCGTAAAGAACAATTTGCATGGTTGCGTCACCGTCATAAAACCCGCAATTGCGGCATTCCCATGAACCGTGCGCCGAGCAGAAATACCATTCATCGCAAGCGTGACAAACACAAAGCCATGTATCGCTACTGCTTAGTGCAAGCCTGCGCCCATTCTTGTCTTCTCCGTCATCCTCCTTATCACGATAGTCGGCTATGGCAAACCGTCCGTCCGCATAAGCTACAATTACATCTCGCTCGGCAGCGTATGCCATTTCCGTTATATTTTCATCGTAGTTAATTTGACCGCTATCGGCTTCAGTCTTTACCACAACGAAGACATCCAAATCTCTTAAGTAGAAATCGGGACGGTATGTTTTGCCGTTTGCCCTGAATAACGGTTTGTATATGATGTTCATTGCCAACCTGTCGAATGCCTCCGCCCAAGCCGCCGTCAACAGTTCCTTGTCGAAAACCGCCTTGTCTGTCG
>CAYIYN010000120.1:0-2537 GCA_964367645.1 uncultured Bacteroidaceae bacterium | reverse complement strand
GGCAAAGCCATCAACTGGCTGCAAAACGACAGCACCAACTACATACTGGTTATCGTACTGCCTTTAATTCTGCTCTTTGTGGCATACGCTTTCATTTTAATACGCACGCTCGTCATCAACAAGATTTCCAAGGTGCGCGAGGCTGCGGCAACTGTAGTGCCTATCACTGTGGAAGGCTTGACCGAAGAAGACAAAAAGCGTCTTGCTCAGGAATATCTTGCATCGCTTGGCATGGCTCCGACGGATCCTGCAGCAGCAGTCAGCTCGGCATCTCCTATTGCGGAAACGCCGGACGTTCAGTCACCGCCTGAAGCCTCTTCATCCGAGAACGCAGAAACTGACAAGGAGGGCGCAGGGGATTAGAATAACGCTTGAGTTATTCGCATCCTTCGCGCGTAACTTTTGCGATAGTTCTGTCCTTTCAAAACGGTAGAGCTTGAAACTTGAGTGTTTTTGGCTGTGTCGTTTTGACCTTGACTATGAACATCACTCTTATATTCAGATTTTTGAGAGCTTTCCTCGGTGCGTTCTACGACAAGGGCATCGGAAGCATCTTTTGGGGTTTTCTTCATATTTTCTACAATGAGGGATACCGCGACGCCTTTATCAACTACACTGAAAATTTCAGTGCGGGCGAGTGGGCTATCGCCGTTATTTTTATTGTGCTTATCGTGGCTGCGCTCGTGGCAATTGTTTGGCTGCTCGTTTACGGCTTCACAAAGCTTATCCGCATCAACCGTAATACCGTTTTGCCGCAGGACCTTGTTGAAGAGTGCGCCAACTTGAAGCGTCAGCTCATCAAAATGTCCGCCGAAAAAGACCGCATTTTGGGTATGAAGGTTTCCGACGTGGGCACCTACGAGGGCGAAGAGGGCGAAGAAGGCAAACCCGCGGAAGAAGAACAGGTCGCCACAGGCGAATCCCGCTTTTACAAACTTACCGAAATTGACCAAATTTACGCCGATTATGTGCCGCCTGTTTATGACGACACTATTTCGCTTTATGACATTTGCGAGCGCTTCAGGATGTTTGCCTGTTCAAAAAGAAGACTGTTTTATGATATCCGAATAGTCAGGCTGTTTATCGCAGGTATGTCCACCACGCGCCTTATGATTTTGCAAGGTATATCCGGTACAGGAAAAACCTCTCTGGCGCACGCAATGGGCTTGTTTTTGAGCAATCCTGCCACAATCGCCTCGGTTCAGCCGTCCTGGCGTGACCGCACAGAGCTTTTCGGCTACTTCAACGAATTTACAAAACGCTTCAACGAAACCGAAGTTTTGAAAAAGATGTATGAGGCAACCTGGAACAAAAACATCTACATAACCGTACTCGACGAAATGAACATCGCGCGTGTCGAATATTATTTCGCGGAAATGCTATCCATTTTGGAAATGCCGTCACGAGATGAGTGGGTTGTCGACTTGATTCCTTCCGGTTGGCCAAACGACCCGAAGCACATTATCAAAGGCCGCTTCCAGCTGCCGCAAAACATGTGGTTTATCGGAACAGCAAACAACGACGACTCGACCTTCGCCATATCGGATAAGGTTTACGACCGCGCTATGCCTATAAACATCAACAGCAAGGGCGTTGCATTCGACGCGCCGTACACCGAAAGCATCTACATCAGCTTTGAACATCTGGAAAGCATGTTCAAAGAAGCAATGGTCACTTATAAGGTCTCGCAGGAGAACCTAGACAAAATCGACATGCTAGACGACTACGTCATCAAACACTTCAGACTTGCGTTTGGTAACCGTATCGTAAAGCAGTTGAAAGAGTTCATTCCCGCATACGTTGCGTGCGGCGGCACCGAAATAGACGGCTTGGATTATGTTTTGTGCAACAAGATACTGCGTAAGTTTGAATCCTTGAACTTAAGCTACATCCGCGACGAAATCGACGGTCTAATCCTCTATCTGTCCGATCAATTCGGCGAAGAGAATATGGAGGAGTGCAAGGACTTTCTGTCACGCCTCAAGAAACTCTTCTAAACTGTGCTATTTGTGCGCTTTCGCGCACTGCTCAAAAACTTGTCACCGTCGCGTACGTCTGTGTACGCTAGGCGGTTCCAAAACTTTGCGCAGCGGGCAAAATCATCACAAATATCCCAGTTTAACGGTGTCTGCTTGAGCAACGTATAACAATATGCTATTTTGTGGCTAGCGTCGTCAGACATCGCGGCTGCAACCCTCACGTACAAAAAGTACGCTTCGGTCTGCCTCCGCTCGTCTTCCTTGCTATCCATCAAAATATCCCAGTTTAGCCCAAACCGTGCTATTTGTGCGCTTTTGCGCACTGCTCAAAAACTTGTCACCGTCGCGTACGTCTATGTACGCTAGGCGGTTCCAAAACTTTGCGCAGCGGGCAAAATCATCACAAATATCCCAGTTTGATGATGTCTATATAGGTGTCGGTTGCGTATAAGCCAACAGATTGTCACTCTGAGCGAAGTCGAAGAGTCGCCTCTGGAAAAATAAATTATCTTGAAAGTTCCCCCTTCCTCAGGTGTTTCCCCAATCGCGTTCCCCCTA
>CAYIYN010000119.1:0-2565 GCA_964367645.1 uncultured Bacteroidaceae bacterium | reverse complement strand
CATTGGCGATAGAAGGCTTTTAAATTTTCCAAAGAACAACAAAATTTTTACGGTTACCGTAAGAAAAGTTCAAGATAACATAGACGACAGCGCATTCAACAAACTTTATATTTCAAGCGGCGAAGACGGCGTAAATTTCCCTCGCCTTAGCGCAGAGCAACTTTCCATTGTGACAACAGAAGACAAAAACGTGCTTGTGCAAGGCGTTGCGGGGAGCGGGAAGACGAATATCTGCATCGACAGAATAATATGGGCGGCTTGCAGAGAATACGGCGGAAGGGTGCTTTATTCCACTTATTCGCGCGGATTGCTTTCCGACACGCAAGGGCGAGTAAACAGTTTTGTCAAACGTCTTTCGACATTCTTAGACGACTATAAAAGCGGACGGACGGTTTTCATAGGCGACCACAAAAAAGCACTCGAAAATAAATTGGGCATTTGGTTCAATACCTTTGACGACGACAAAACCATAGAAAAAATCGAGCGCATTATATCATTTTTGCATTCAAAAGTGGATTATTTTCTTTTGGAGGACATCTATTTAGGAGCAAGCGGCGAAAAAGCGAACAATGCAGACGAAGAGTATTTTGTGCGCGACTACGTTTCAAATTTAAAAAACTACAATCTTGCAAGCAATCTTGAAAAAATAAAACACCTCAGTTTGGAGGTAGTTTACAAAGAGATTTACGGCATGATTTTCGGCAGCTCAATTGAAGAAGGTCGCGAAATGCTATCCGTCGAAGAATACGTTTTAAAGCGTAAGGACAGTTTTTCAAAATTTGAGTGCGACACTCTTTTTGCTATCGCCGAAGACTATTACAGACATCTGAAAAAGGTCGGCAAGACGGATAATAATTTATTGAGCCGCAAACTTCTTCAAATGGAAATCGAGCCTTATTCACTCGCCGTACTTGACGAGGTGCAAGACTTTACGCAGATAAATCTTATTGCGCTGAAATCAATGTGCAGGAGAATGTTTTGCGTGGGCGATGCCCTTCAAATGATAAACCCTACTTACTTTGGGTTTGCATTTTTAAAAAGGCTGATGTTCGACAAAGAAACATCAAAGGTAAAAGAACTGAAACATAATTACCGCAACAGCCGCAAAATCGAACAACTTATCGAGGCATTGGGCGAAATTAACGTCGCGCGCTTCGGCACCCACAGTTTTGTGCTGCACGGTGAAAGCGTGGACTCCGAAATCCAGACGTCAGCCGCTTACGTGCGCACAAAAGACTTTTCAACAAAACTTAAGAGCATGCCGTCGGACAACTATACGGTTGTGGTGTCAAGTTTGAAAAAGAAGGCGCAGCTGCGGGGACTTTTGCCGAATACCGAAATTTTGACCGTCAGCGAAATCAAAGGCTTGGAACGCGATAACATCGTTTTGACAGATGTTTTAAGCGACAACAAAGACAAATGGAGCCGTCTGGAGCGTCAAACCGTCAACCGCAAAACCGCGGACGAAAACTCCGTATACCGTTATTATTTCAACCTGTTTTACGTGGGAGTTTCCCGTGCGAAGCAAAATCTTTATGTAATAGAGCGCGAAAGCGTCGCTCTGTTTGAAGAGTTTTTCAAAGCGCATTTTGAGATAAAGAGCGCAGACAGTGCTTCCGTATCACTTGCCGCCGCAGTCGGAAAATCGGGTGTGGACGTTGACAAACTGTACGAAAGGATTGAAGAGTTTATTAAAGCCGGACAATACGACAATGCGTATTTTACGGCGGGGAAACTGGACGACGAAGAGGAAACAAAACTGCAAAACAGCCGTATTTCGGTGTACGAAACACAAGTGAAAGCCGGCGACTACAAAGCGGCAGGCATAGCCTTTTGGGAACTGGGGTTGCTTGACGAGGCAAAGCGCCAGTTCGGTGCGGCAAACAGCCCCGAACTGTCCTCGCTGGTGGACGCTTGCGCCGCGGGCGAAGGCGGAACCCTAAATTGGAGCGTGTCGCGCTTTTATCCTGACGTGTGCGAAAACGAAACGGCAAGACGCATAATCTGCGACACCTTGAAAAAGGATTTGACGGGACTGAAAGCCAAGCAAAAATCCGTAAGCCAAGCGATAAAAACTGTTAAATCAAAAAACTAAAAATCTAACCGTATAGTGCTCAATATTGCCACCGATTGCAAAATTGTTAACTGCATAAATGCTTATAGGGCACAACTATGGAAACAAGGAGAAAATATGGAAAACGACGAAATGAGGTCACTGGTTGAAGCCTTCCGCGGATACCGTGAGTTGCTCTCCCCCATTCAGGAAAGCCTGAAAGACTTGTCCGACACATATGACGAACTGAAAAGCGATCTTGAAAAATTAGGCGGCTCTTTTGACGGCTCCATTCACACAAAACTCGACAAGATTTACGAAACGCTTTCGGGTCAAGCAAAAAAATCCGTGGATTTAGCGGAATGTATCGACCGATTTAACCGCGAAAGCACGCGTTACAGCGACAGAGTGGGCGGAATACTTTCGGCATTTGACAACGCTGAGAAAAAATTGAAAGCACTTGAGGAAATCGAAGAACAGGCAAGAGCGCAGTTGCAAAGACTGACCGACAT
>CAYIYN010000118.1:0-2583 GCA_964367645.1 uncultured Bacteroidaceae bacterium | reverse complement strand
GCACATTAAGTATCGTCGCCTCATTATGCCGCTTGGCATTACGGCACCGCTTCGCGACTAGGTGTGCCTATGCCTGCGCACTTTTGTCTGGTGCTCGGCACTCTCTTTCTCGCCGCCCTGCGGCTCGTGTTCGTAACTTCGTAATAAGAGAGTGCGTGTTAACTCTTGCTCGGGGTTATTTCGTAGCTTTGCAATAAGAAAGTGCGTATTCACTCTTGCTCAGTGTTATTCGGAACTTCGTAATGAGTGAGAGCATGCACGTGAAAGTCTTTCCAGAGGCGACTCTTCGACTGCGCTCAGAGTGACAATCTAATGACGTGTAAAACCGCGTCTATTTAGATGAAGAACAAGAAAGCCCCCTTCACAATCGACAGGAGCGTACTTTGCGTATGTGACTGCTGAGGGTGGAGGGGGCTGACGCAGTTATTCGATAAATAGCAGGTGTTAAAACTGTAAAATTCGCACTATGCAATACGCGACACGTGTAAAACCGCGATTATTAGGATGGATGCCACGAAAGACAAGTAACCGCAGACCGACGCGTACTCATGCGTACGTGAGGGTTGCGGTTACGATGTCTGACAAAGGCAGGCGCCTAATAGCGATTAGTAAAACTGTAAATTTTGCACTATGCAATACGCGACACGTGTAAAACCGTGATATTTAGATGAAGAACGAGAAAGCCCCCTTCACAATCGACAGGAGCGTACTTTGCGTACGTGACTGCTGAGGGTGGAGGGGGCTGACACAGTTATTCGCTAAATAGCGCGGTTTTACTTGAAGTAACGGGCAAGCAATCCCGCAAATGCTTTCCCATGTCGTGCTTCGTCGCGTGCCATCTCGTGAACAGTATCGTGAATGGCATCAAGATTCAGTTCTTTGGCACGTTTGGCAAGGTCAAACTTGCCTTGAGTTGCGCCGTTTTCAGCCATAACCCTTTTTTCGAGGTTGATTTTGGTGCTGTCGGAGATGACTTCGCCAAGCAATTCCGCAAATTTTGCGGCGTGTTCGGCTTCTTCGTGTGCCGCTTTTTCCCAGTACAAGCCGATTTCGGGATAACCTTCTCTGTGAGCAATGCGGCTCATTGCAAGATACATTCCGACTTCAGTGCATTCACCTTCAAAATTGGCTCTAAGTCCTTCTTTAATATCTTCGGGGGCGTCTTTTGCAACGCCGACGACGTGTTCGGCAGCCCAAAACAAATCATTGCTTTCCTGCTTTTTAAATCTTGATCCGGGCACTTTGCACTGAGGGCAAAATTCCGGAGGGGTTGGTCCTTCATGAACGTATCCGCAAACGGGGCAAATCCATTTTATCATAGTTACATCTCCTTATAAATTTGTATTATTTATTTTGATTATCCGTATAATTTTACTTTATTTTGTTTCTTTTGATTATCTGTATAATTTTGCTTTGTTTTGTCTGTGATTTTATTAATCTTTTTTCGGGTAGACTCTTTCAAAATCCACTGCGCCGTGTTTGCAAACCGGGCAAACAAAATCCGCGGGCAAAGGCCCTTTGTGAATATAACCGCATATCTTGCAGACCCACACTTCTTCCTCTTCGGTTTGAACGATGGGTGCGGGCTTTGGTTTTACGTTGGAATGATAGTAGCCGTATGTCAGAGGCAACGCTTTTGCAGGCAACTCTTTTGCAGTTAGCACAGAGCAAACAAACATTGTGTGAGTGCCAAAATCCACAGTGCTTTCAACCTTAAGATCAAAATAGCCCAAAATGCCATTTGCGGGTATTAACCTGCCAAAATCGGTGGTTAAAGTGTCAATCGCGGCAAACTTATCCGCATCTCTTCCGCTTTGCATTCCAAAGTTTTTGATAGTTGTAAACGTTGTTTCCTCGCTTAGCAGCGCAACCGAACACTCGCCGCTGTTTGCAATCATATCGTGAGTATGGTTTCCTTTGTTCAACGTCACCGTGAGTCTTTCGGGATTTGATGTTTGTTGCGAAAGCGTGTTGATCATGCAAGCGTTGTTGTTGCCGTCATAACTTGCCGACAGAACATAAAGTCCATAACTGATTTTGAATAACAGGCTCATAATAATCTCCTTTTCAATTAAATTTTATTTGGTTGTGTTGCCGCATTTAAGGCAGCACTTTTCACATATACCCTTAAAAATTATTTCCGCTTCGTAAATTACGTTGTGATTTTCCAAGGCACCTTCCTCAATGGTTTTTGTCACGTCAAGTTTTTCGTCGGTCACTTCACCGCACACCGTGCACAAAAAATGAGCGTGAATTTTTGTGGTTTTGTCAAATCGGCTGGGCAAAGACGGCACTGTGATTTCTCTCACTTTACCCTCTTTAACGAGCGAATTTAGGCATCTATATACCGTTGCAAGCCCAATCGCAGGCATTTTTTGTTTTGCTCGCTCATATATAGTTCCCGCAGTTGGATGATCGCAAGACAAAAGCACCGTTTCGGTCACAATTTCCTTTTGCGGTGTATTTCTCGTTGCCGTTCCTTTTTTTTCAGTGTCAATTTTATTGTTTATCGAATCCAAAACTTTTCTCCGAAACTGCTTAAACTTTGTTATTATTGATAACGATTATCAATTATGATTATAT
>CAYIYN010000117.1:0-2625 GCA_964367645.1 uncultured Bacteroidaceae bacterium | reverse complement strand
GTCTAAATGTTCGTCGGGATTGACGATAATGGTTTTGTAATTTGTGTAAATGACTTGACCCGGGTGTCCGCCGGGTTGACGCTTGACGTTTCGGCTTAAAGTGTAATCGACTTCGAAACTTGCGTCCTTTGAGCACGCGGCGATTTCGGCAGCTTTCAGAATCACGCTATCAGGAACCGAGCGACCCTCTGAAAGTATGATAACGTGTGCACCGTGAGTGTTTTTAAGATGAAGCCAAGTATCGTTTGAAGATGCGATTTTGAAGGTGAGTTCATCGTTTTGAAGATTGTTTTTGCCTCTAAGCACGGTAAAACCGTCCACCAAATAAGTGTAGGGCGGCTCGGGTTTCTCCTTTTTAGGCTTCCCCTTTTGCGACTTCTTTTTGAAAGCGTTCAAAGCGGCAAGTTCTTCTTCAATGGCGGTTGACGGCTCGTTTAATTTAAGGTTGTTAAGTTCCTCTTCAACGGACAAAACGTAATTATAAAGCAACCTGTCGGCAAGAAGTTTTTTTTCGGTGAATTCTTTCGTGCGCTTGAGTTTGTTATACTTTGCATAATAGGCCGCAGAATTTTTTGACGGAGCAAGTTGTTCGTCAAGCGGAATTTCCACATCGTTTCCCGTATTATAATCCGTGCATATGAGAGTGGTATCGCCTTTTTTAATTTTATAGATATAAGCGACGATAAGTTCGCCTTTTATGCGAAAATCTTCCATATTTTCACATTCTTTCAGCCGTTCTATGTCTGTTGCAATATTTTTTTCAACGCGTGTTTTGAGGTGCTTTACGGCGGTTAAAAGCGTTTTCAACCTTGCTTTGTTGCGTATTTCGCCGTCGGCAACGGTATAAAGAGCGTCGTATGCTTCGCTCATTGTCGGAAAGAATTGAACGTTTTTGTTGCATATTGCGTAAGGGTAAGGAAAAACCTCTTTTCCGTCCGCAATACAAGGTTTGAACAGATGAGAATCAACAATCATTCTGTATTCTTCAATAACAGCATAAAGCGCGTTTTTATCGTTGTCGGAAAGTGCGCCGATTTGCATATTTTCTACGCCCGCTCTAAAGATCAACTCCGAAACGGTTATGCCTGAAAACCCCGAAATATGGTCAAGTATATAACGATGTAAATCGCCCCGCTCAAAGTTGTCAAAAACGAAAATCGGTGCGGTCAGATAACTGATTTTGTCTTGTCCGAGCGGCTGATATTTGACACCGCGCAAAACAATGTGGTCGCGTGCGATTTCAAGCGGCAAATGTTTTACGGCGTCCAAAATTATATAATTTTCGTCGGTGAAAACAAGATTGCTGTAACGGCTCATAATCTCAACAAAAAGATAAAAAACAGCATTGTCCTTCATTTCTGTCCGAGCGTTGAATTTGAGTCTGATAATTCTGTCGTCGTTTTCCACCGTAACACTTTCCAAGTTGCTGACGGCAAGATGTTTTCTAAGCAACATACAAAAAGACGGCGCAAGCTGCGGATTGTTTTTTTTGGATTCCGTTAGGTGAAGTCTGGGGGCTAGGGCGTTGCACGACGCGCAAAGGCAAACGTTTTTTCCGTTTGCGCGCAAGGTCAAGCGCAGTTCATCGACGTCCGGTTGTACGATTTTGTCGACTCTTGCGCCTTTTAGTGTTTTGTTCAGTTCTGCCGCTAGTGCAGAAAGTGCAAATAAATCGCTGCCCATAGCCAACATTATACACGAATCTATGATAACTTCAACGTGAAATCAAATAGATTGGGTTGCAAATTGGTTATCTACGTCGATTAAAAGTCGATTAAAAGAAGATAAAGAGCGGTAAAAAGAAAAAAATAGCCTCTCAATTAAGATTGCAATTTGCCTTTTGCTATGTTATATTTGTTCTTACTTTATAAAATATATTGCGCGTAAAAGCGTTAAAGGAAGGACAAATGAGCTATTCACTAGAAAAGATGGAAAAAAATCAAGTCAAACTCGTATTTGACGTCGACGCCGATACCTTCAAAAAGGCAATCGAAGAGGCTTACCAAAAGAATAAGCACAAGTTTCAAATTCAGGGATTCAGAAAGGGACACGTTCCTATGAAAGTCATTGAAGGTGTTTACGGAAAAGAGGTATTTTACGAAGACGCTATGGATATAGTTATCCCCGAGGCATACGGCGAAGCACTTTCAAAAGAGGAATCGTTGGATGTGGTCGCACAGCCCGATCTTACGGCTTTTGATTTCAAAGAAGACGGCGGCGCGACGTTCACTCTTGTCGTCACCGTGAAACCAGAAGTGGTGCTTGGACAATATAAAGGTCTTTCCATCGATAAGACAGCGGAAAAAATCACCGCTAAACAGATTGACGATACGATTGAGCAAAATCGCCAAAAGCAAGCGCGTCTTGTAGACATTGACGGAGCGGCTGAGATTGGCAATATCGTGGACATCGATTTTGTCGGCTACGTAAACGGCGAAAAGTTTGACGGCGGTTCTGCCGAACATTACGAACTTGAACTTGGAAGCGGCAGTTTTATTCCCGGTTTTGAAGAACAACTTGTTGGCGTAAAAGCCGGCGACACAAAATCCGTAAGCGTCAAATTCCCGGAAGATTATCACGCGGAAGAACTAAAAGGCAAAGAAAGCGTTTTTGAATGCACAATTC
>CAYIYN010000116.1:0-2799 GCA_964367645.1 uncultured Bacteroidaceae bacterium | reverse complement strand
CTTTTAGGTTAGATAACCGTATTATGGGGATTCAAGGAATTTCATTTTTTCTTAAAGACGTTTCCGGTGCGGTAAATAATCCCGTCCGGTTGGCTTGGATATTGCTTTATTGTTGAAAGCAGTGCGTTTTTCTTGCTGTTCGAAATAATTTCCTTGCCCCATTTAATCACATTCTCGATGTAGTCGCTTTCAAGTTTAGGAACTCTATGCGCCCAATAGATGTCGTGAGTTTTGCTTTCGCCCAAAAGCCATTCGGCAGAAGGCAGCCATTCTTCAATGCTAGTCGCACCCGGCAAAAACATCCAAAGTGCGTCACATACGTTGTCACCGCAAAAAACTATACCGTCCGTTTCGTCCACAAGCGCGATTGAACCGTGCGAATGTCCCGGAGTCAGTTTTACAGATATGACTTTTCCGCCCAAATCAAAAACGTGTCCTTCTTTTATAGGGATGATTTTTGTGTCATATTCTCCTTTTTTAACGTCTTTTGAGCAAAAACCATGCGCTTTTACAGGCATATTAACCGCTGTGAACAACTTCCTAAAAAGCATACTGCCCTGCAATAAATTGAACTTTTTGCTGTCATTTTCGTGCAGATACAGCGTTTCAAACTGTCCTCTTCCGCCGATATGGTCGCCGTGCCCGTGAGTGGCAACCAAAACGATGGGAAGTGAGGTGATTTTTCTGACCGCAGATTTTAGGTCACAAAAGCCGGTGCCGCAATCGATAAGCAGCGCTTTTTCCTCCCCTAAAACCAAATAGCAGTTTGTGCCGTCAAATTCGTTTATAAGATAAACGCCGTCTTTAATTTTCGTTATCGGCAAATCATCGCGCAATCCGTATATCTTTTTCATAATTTTTCTCCCAAATTACTCCAATCACAAATTGTCAACTATAGAACAACGGACTGGCAAAATAGAGGTCTATAATATTTCGACACCATCAACAGCGTTTTTTATGAGTTCCGCGTCGATTTCGGACAAGTTTTTTTCCGCTTCTTCAACAACGGAGAGTCTTGGCTTTATGGCTGGAGATTTGGGCAAAAAGACAGTGCAGCAGTCTTCGTAGGGCAAAATTGAGGTTTCAAAAGTGCCTATTCGCCTTGCAATGCTCATGATTTCCTCTTTGTCAAAGGCAATAAGCGGACGAAAAATAGGCAGTCCTGCGGTTGCGCCCGTGCAAGTCATGCTCTCCGTGGTCTGCGAGGCAACCTGCCCCAAACTTTCTCCGGTTACAAGAGCGCCGCATCCCTCTTTTTGTGCCAAAATTGTGGCAATTCTCATCATGTAGCGTCGCATAATCGTAATCATAAATTCAGACGGACAATGCTTGTGAATAGCAAGTTGAATGTCGGTAAACTGCACGACGTACAATTTTATATCCGTTGTGAAGGGCAAAAGCAAGTTCCTGAGTTCCACAACTTTATCGCGCGCGCGCTCTGACGTGTACGGCGGCGAAGAAAAATGCACGGCGCAGAGTTTCATTCCGCGTTTTGCCATCATATAAGCCGATACGGGTGAGTCGATACCGCCGCTTAGGAGCACCATACCTCTTCCACTGCATCCAACGGGCAAGCCGCCCGCTCCGAAAATAATTTTGGAATACACAAACGAATAACCGTTTTCGCGGATATCAACCATAAACTCATAATCAAAATTTTCAAGGGATACCTTAAACGGAGCGCATTCAAGCACACTTCCACCCAAATCTGCGGCAATTTGTGTACTGTTTTGAGGCAGAGTTTTGTCCGCACGCTTAACACTGACGCGGAAAGTGGGATTTTGTTTTGTGTTTTCCTCCCAAATTACCTTTGCCATACTGCGTATTGCCGCTCTGATTTCAGGCATACCGTTTGTAACATTTGTAGGGACTTTTTCCGCAACGGAAAGAGAATATATCCCAAACACCTTTTTGAGCCTATCAACAATTTCGTCGCAATCCAAAATGTCAAAGTCTTCAACGTAGTAACGACTTTGTGAACGTGAAAATTTGTGTGCGTAACCAGATAGCGCAGATTTTATGTTTTTTATGAGTAAACTCTCAAAATATTCACGGTTTTTACCTTTCAAAAAGATTTCACCGTATCTGATTATTATGACTCTGTTCATTTATTCCTCTATTCTTGCATTAATTTTTTATAAGGTTATCTTCTTGCATATTCTCTTAAAATTGCCGTTTCTCTTGCGACAGACTCGGCAACAATTTTCATTTCTTCTTCGGTGTTAAACTGCGAAACACTAAAACGGATTATACCGTCACGGTGAGCATCATCAAGCCCTAAAAGACTTTTAAAGCGGCTTTCGCGATGTGAACTGCATGCCGAACCTATGCCAATCATAATATCCCATTTGTCAAGCGAATGGAGCAAGACTTCACCGCGCACTCCCTTTATGGCAACCGTTAGAATGTTCGGGGCGCAATTTTCGCCTGGGGAGATAACCGACGTATCAGGCAACATCTCAAGCAAAAGTTGCTTTAAGTATTCCATTAAATGCTGTTTTTTGGAATAGTTTTTATCAAAATCAGTCAATCCAAAGGAAAGTGCGGCGTCAAAAGCGCAAATTAAAGGATAATTTTCCGTGCCTGAACGCATTCCGTATTCTTGACCTCCGCCAAAAAGCAACGGTTTTAGCGATACACCTTTTTTGACAAAAAGTCCGCCTATGCCCTTAGGCGCGTGTATTTTGTGCCCTGATATGCTGTATAAATCAACGCCGAGCGCCCTTAAATTTAGTTTGATTTTTCCAACAGCCTGCACGCCGTCAGAATGAAAAACAGCGTTTGGTGCTTTTTTCTTTG
>CAYIYN010000115.1:0-2844 GCA_964367645.1 uncultured Bacteroidaceae bacterium | reverse complement strand
GCTCTTGACTCAGTATTTCGCCGTCCGAGCGTCCTTCTGCGGTAAGTTCTCTTCCGTTTGGGAAGCAGACCGCTATGACCGAACAAAAATGTGCCGAGCGTGCCTTTCCTTGAAGATTGTTGATTAGCAACGCATTATTTTTTTTATCATCGTGCTCTTTTCCCGCATAGCGCGCGGAGTACACACCGGGAGCGCCGTCCAGCGAGTCCACCATAAGTCCGCTGTCGTCGGCTAGAGAAACCATTCCCGTAAGTTTACATATGGCACGCGCCTTGATAAGCGCGTTCTCGGTGAGCGTCGTGCCCGTTTCCTCGATTTCTATATCAATGCCAAGTTCTTTCAAAGAAGACAGTTTTTCAAACTGTCCTCCCAAGATTTCGCGTATTTCTCGCAATTTGTTTAAGTTGTTGGTGGCAACCGCAAGTTCCATTACATTTCTCCCTAAAATTCGGACTTATCTATCTTATTAACGAACAGTCTATTTCCGGCCCGATTGTTTTCTCCGATAGGGTTTTTAATTCTATCGATACTTTATCAACCGGCTTTAATCTCTCTGTAGGGTCTGTTTATATTGAGCCCAACTTATCTTTGTGTTCGCTCTGATTGGGCACCGGATTTTTTGAGTTTTTCGCTCCGCGTTTCGCATAACTTTTTACGGCGTTTGCCACGTTGATAAAGTGATCGGCAACACGTTCCGCGTTTGCGGTTAGAGATAGATACGGCGCGCCGATATCGGGCGAGCACACTCCTTGGTCAAGACGTAAAATATGATTTTCTGACATGGTGTTGGTCATATCGTCGATGCTGTCTTCCAATTCGTAGGCTTCTTTAAGCGTACGCATATCGCTGTTGACATATACTTTCATCACTTTTTGATAAAGTTGGTCTATCCTTTCTTGCAATTCACGAATTTCGCCCACAGCTTCTTCGGAAAAACCCTTGCCGATTGATTTAAGTTTTTCGGCGTATTCCATAATGTTTTCCGCATAGTCGCCGATACGCTCCAAATCACTGACGGAGTGGAAGACTGTTGAAACGTATACGTTGTCGGTTTCGCTCAATTCCTTTTTGGACAGTTTGACCAAGAAACGCACTATTTCGCGGTTGAGGAAATTAAGGTGTTCTTCATTTTTGCGGAATTCTTCCAACTTGGAAAAATCCAAAGTGCAGACGGTATCAAGAGAGTTGTCGAAGTTTGCCATGGCAAGTTCCGCCATTGAAACAACCTCGTTGCGAATTTGTCCGACGGCGATTGGAGGAGCGGAAAGGAAGTATTCGCTCAGATAGTTCAAATGGTATTTGGGCGCGTTTTCGGAAACTTCGTCCGGTATTGCTTTTTCCGGAATTATTTTGCTGACCAACTTCACCAGTTGATTTGTAAACGGGAGCACCAAAATCACAGTTACAACGTTAAAAATCGTGTGGAACATTGCAAGTTGTGTCTGAGGGGCATGCGGGAACATTTTTTCAAACAACATTCCAAAGCTCGACAAACCGCCCGTTGAAACTTCCAAAATCGAACCTGCAATGGTGAAAATAGTCGCGCCTGTGATGTTGAAAAGAAGGTGGATAAGCGCCGTACGCTTTGCGTTTTGAGAACTGCCGATACTGGCAAGCACAGCGACTACGCACGAGCCGATGTTTGAACCTAAGGTGAGATAAATACCTTGGTCAAGAGAAATCAGCCCCGTAAAAACCATCGTAATTGCCACGGAGGTCATGACGGACGAACTTTGGATAAGAGCCGTAATGATTGCCCCGACGATAACGAGTACAACTTGATAGCCGGGGAATTTGATAGACGCCAAAAAGTTTGTTATTGCAGGGAGCGTCGCAAACTGGCTCATAGAAGCGCTCATAGCCTCAAGGCCGATAAACAGCATACCGAAACCTGCGATTATGCCACCTACTTTGCGAACGATGTCTTTCTTTGCAAAGTACATCATAAACGCGCCCACTCCGGCAAAAGCCGAGAAAATCACGGTTGTGGAAATGGAGTTGGATCCAAACAATCCCAGAGCAACAATTTGACCTGTGATTGTCGTACCTATGTTAGCACCGAAGATTATCGTCGCCGCCTGAGCTAGGCTCATAAGTCCCGCGTTGACAAAACCGATGACCATAACCGAAGTCGCGCCGGAACTTTGAATTACGGCAGTGGACACTGTACCTATGCCGACGCCGATCAGTTTGCTTTTGGATGTTTTTGCAAAAAGAGTCTTCAGTTTGTTACCGCTGACGGATTTAAGATTAGTGGACATAATTTTGATTGCCACCAAAAAAACACCTATGCCTGCGGCAAGTGATAAAATCGCGTTAATAATTGTAGATACCATTTTTCCTTAGTTTGTGATTGTCACCTTATTTATATTTCTGGGCGCGTCGGGATTTAGCCCCAGAGTTTGACATAGCGATGCAACAAAACGTTGCATTGCAACCAGATATACAACCGTCTGTTCTTCTTCTGGAACAGTGGGCATTTTTATTGCAATATTGGATATTTCTTCAACTTCTTTAATGTCTGTGAATGCAATCAAGTATGCACCCCTGTTTGTTAAATCCTTGGCAGCGGTGATAAAGTCGCTGCCGCATCTGCCGTCGGGTGCAAAAAGCAGAACGGGTAAGTCCTTCCTAAGCAGTGCTTTGGGGCCGTGTTGAAATTCGTTTGTCGAAGAAGCAAAGGAGAAAATATAACAAGTTTCCATGAGTTTAAGCCCGCTTTCTTTTGCAACCGCTTCGGTAATTCCGCGTGAAAGACAGATGACATGTTCCGTCTTTTTTAGTTCCTCCGGCATAGCCGGCAGGGGGGACAAAAGTATTTCTTTAACAACACCCGCTGTGTTG
>CAYIYN010000114.1:1064-2862 GCA_964367645.1 uncultured Bacteroidaceae bacterium | reverse complement strand
CGGAATGAAAATCGCCGCTCATACTGAGGCTTGCCGAAGTATGACATTCGGCGGCAAAAAGAAGCCGAAGAGTCGCCACTGGACAAACTATACAAAAAAACTGTTGTTTGGAACGAAAAAAAGGCTGTCGGAAGACAGCCTTTTCAAATGCTTTTAAAACTAATTATTTTGCGGCTTTTGCAGCGTCAAGAGCGCGGCAGAGGGTAGCCTTTTTTCTTGCGGCGGTGTTCTTGTGATAGACTCCGTCGGAGGTTGCCGCGTCAATAATTGCGACTGTCTCGGAGAGAAGTTTTTCTGCAAGTGCTACGTCGTTTGCGACGATTGCGTCGTTATATTTCTTTATTGCGGTTCTCACACGTGACTTTTTGACAACGTTCTCGTTGTTTTGTCTTTCGGAAACCAGTACTCTTTTTTTTGCGGACTTAATGTTAGGCATTTTTATTGCACTCCTAAGTTTTTCTTCTAAATCTATGCTATATTAGCACAAACATTTTTTTATGGCAACTGTTTTGTAATGTAAAAACGAACACTGCACACAATAATTTTTGTGTATACGCGCGATTTATACGATGACTTTATTTCTGACCTTGCATCCGATGCCCCCGATACAGGGGACGGGGCTTTTATCACAAGGAAAAGACTGTCCCGAGGAGTGGAAAAATGTGTTGTACGCATTAAAAACGAAGAGGAAAGCCAAAGGCTAAGGCGTGAAAAGGGAGTCTACGTCACTTTTGATGCGCCGGGTTGCGCCGATACTAGGACAGGCCGATTTGTTTCTTCTTTACTTTCAACAGAGGTTTTCAATCTTTCGGGATTACTTCAACGCGGATCAACGGTGCTGATATCAGGATTGGGCAACGCCGATGTTCTTGCCGATTCACTTGGTGAAAAGACAGTCAAAAAAATAATAGCAACGCGAGACGGCTACGCTTTAAGAGATGAAAAATACCGTGTCTGCACATTAAGTGCAGGCGTTTCCGGCCTTACGGGAATACAGGCGGCAGAACATGTCACGGCAGTCTGCAGAGAAATCAAGCCTGACCTAGTGATAGTCATTGATTCGCTTGCCACGTCTTCGCCCACAAGAGTAGGGACGTCGTTTCAACTTACTTGTGCAGGCATTACGCCGGGGAGCGGAGTGGGTCGCGACAAGCCGCGACTTGACAAAAATGTGTTGGGAGTGCCGACACTTGCAATCGGAGTGCCTCTCGTTTTGTCCATGAAAACGGTTATGACAGAGTTTTTTTCACGCTTTTCCGCCGAAAACAGCAAATCTTTGGACGCTTACGATTTTAGAAACCGATTGGTAAAAGAGGGCTTGAGCGCACTTGTAGTATCTCCCAAAGAAATCTCAATGCTTGTTGAAAACGCGTCTTCAATTATTGCCAAAGCCTTGAACGACGGCTTTTCTTAAATCGGAATTTCGTAATGAGAGAGTACGGGTTCACTCTCACATTGAAAGTTTTTCCAGAGGGTATTTCTCCCCTTCTTCATAGGGGGAACGGCACGTAGTGCCAAGGGGGTGTAACTCTGCACGGGGCTAATTCTCCAACCACTTGAGTGGTGGGAGAAATACCCCCTTGTGGGGAAAGAGGGGGCATCTAAGATAAAACGAGTGAGTCTGCACTCACTGATTTGCTTTTATTGTTTTACGGTTTCGTTGCTTTCTGCGGTGTTTGCAGTTTCTTCTGTAGTATCGACTGTTTCTGCTTCTGTGTCGGCTGACGCAATATCAGCAGACGTTTCTGTGTCGGCTGACGCAATATCAGCAGACGTTTCTGTGTCGGCTGACGCAATA
>CAYIYN010000114.1:0-964 GCA_964367645.1 uncultured Bacteroidaceae bacterium | reverse complement strand
TCAGCAGACGTTTCTGTGTCGGCTGACGCGATATCAACAGAAGTTTCTGTGTCGGCTGAGGCAATATCAACAAATGTTTCCGCAGCCATAGACGTTTCCGCAGCCATAATAGGCTGTGATTTTTTGAAAAGGGCTTTTATATTGACACATTTGTTGATTATTATTTCGCGGAAAATTACCATTGAAACAAAGGATAGTGTGCCGCCGATTAAAACGTCGCTGAAGAAGTGTGCGCCGACAACAATGCGGCTTATTGCGACAATGCCCGTGAACGAAATTGTTGCAAGATATATGCCAAGTTTCTGCCACTTGTTTTTTATCTCCAAAACATCTATAAGCATAATGAGTCCATAGCACATACCCGCCGCACAAGTGTGGCCGCTGGGGAAGGATTTGAACGCGTCGGATACCTCAAACAGCACCTTGCTGTCGTAAACGTCGTTGTTGCCAGTCATTATATACCAGCGAGTGAAGTTGTCAAATCCGCCCATTGATTGACCGGCAGTGGAATTCATTGCGCGGTAGCGCATGCGACCTACGGGGACTTTAACAATTGCCACGATGACATTTGCAACTATTGCCGTAAGTATGAATGCAACAACAAATTTAAGCAGTTTTTTTAGCGTTTCGTCTTTGAAGTTTTTGCCTGCGAGGACGGCGATTGCACACATGAACAACGCGACCAAAACTTCCGTGCCGATAACGTATGGTTTGTCTTCAATTTCGTGAATCTGTTCATACGTTAAGTTCGCCCCGGTGATTTCCGCGCCGAAGTGTTCGAGGCAATAGTTCAATATGTCTTTCATAAAAAACCAAAATGCCGCAACACCTCCCGCAAAACAGACAGCGACGAGGATGTACTTCAAAGGCTTATTTTTTACAAATCGGACAAAGTACCAAAATAAAATAACCAGACAAAAAGCAATCATCAAGTAGACGGGGGAGGAGCCTAAAATTTCAAAGG
>CAYIYN010000113.1:0-2951 GCA_964367645.1 uncultured Bacteroidaceae bacterium | reverse complement strand
CGTCAAAGACGAAACGGCAATATTCTCAACTGAAACTGAGGAAAAATCCGAGAAAGAAAATGCGGTAAAACCGGCGAAGAAAACTGCGGCAAAACCGGCGAAGAAAACTGAGGCAAAATCCGCAAAAACTCCCGTCAAAAAAGACGCGCCGACAAAAGAGAACAAGATTGATGCCCCGGCAAAAACTCCTGCCGTTAAAGACGAAGAGAAAAAAGAAAAGATAATCGTGGAAGGCGAGGGCAAGAACTACGGAAAATTTGTCATAAAAAAGACAGATAAGGGCAATTTTGTTTTCAAACTTTACTCTTCAAATTACAGAGTGGTTGCAATCGGCTCTCAGCCCTATGGAGATTTAAAGAGTTGTCGCGGCGGTATAAACAGCGTAATAAACAACGCAGAAATCGCTCCTATTGAAAATCAAACGCTAAAAACATATGACATTGAAAAATGCCCCAAGTGGCAACTTTATTTGGACAAAAAGGACGAAGCGCGTCTGCGCCTCATCGCATCAAACGGAAACATCGTCGCCACAACAAACGACGGATATACCAACGTAAGCAGTGCAAAGAAAGGTATTGCCGCAATAGCGAGAGCGTGCAAGGGCTGTGCAATTGTGCGTAACGACGATCTAAAGTAAAAAATCAGATAATACAAATTGTATATAAGGAAAAGCACCCGCTCATCGGGTGCTTTTTTGTAGGCATTTTAAAAGGCGTCTGACAATTTAGATGCCTTTTTTTTTAGAAAAATCAGGCTTAGGCTTTGTCGTTTTTGGCAACAAGTTTCAGACCAAGCATTTCGTTTGTCCAGGTTACAGTCTCCGTCGTTTGGTCATAGCCCATCGTGATAAGAGGCATAGAGTTTGCGTCGTGAGGACCAACGAGTACGGCATTATACTTTGTGCCGTTTTCAGCGGTGATGTCAAGCATGCTGTAAGGCGCGCTGATTTCAATTCCAAGCCATGCAGGAAGTCCCGCCAAATCAAAACCTTCGGGGAACATAGCATTGGTTGTTTCGTCTTCTATGGTTGCGACCAAAGACATAAACATATCGTTTTGTGTGAACATATCAACCTTTTGGAAGGCTGCATCGTAACCGACAATTTCCAAGCCAAGACAGTTTTTGATAAGCGAAAGTGAAGTTTTTATGTCACCGATTGTAAACCCGGGGAACATCACATTGACATAACCGTCGACATAAATTTTTTCAATTTGTGATTTGTCAAGTGTGGAAAGCGTCGCCTCCAAATCGATAATCTCATTTAGCAGTGGAACCAATTCGGAAATGTTGAGCATTATCGAAATATTGCAAATGCCGTCGGCTGTAAGTTCGAGAAAACTATGCTCGTTGGCAACGAGCAGACCAACGGGCAAATTGCCTAAAGACGTTGATTTTGAAATTGGCAGTCGAATGGCAGTTTCAGGCAGATACCCTACTCCTTCGTCACAAGAGGTGAAACAAACGAGTGTGAGTGTCAGGAGGGAAACAAGCAAAATTGTTACTGTTGCAGTTTTTGCAAATTTTTTCATATTCATTACCTCCTTAAACATTCTGGGCGTAGTTAGCAACTGCCCAAGCATAGAAGGATTTTACGCAGTCGATTTCAATATATTGGGTGTGGCGATCGTTCATAACGCTGTCCATATATGTGTCTACCTCTGCTTCGTAGCCTTCTTTTGTTATGCCGTCAAAGTACGCTTTGGTCACTCCTGCGTTGTCGATTGCGGCGTTGATTTTGCCGGTAACTGCGGCAACGTCAACCTCTGTGCCTTCGTAAGCAAACAAACGGTTGAGTTGATCTATACGCAACTTTTTATAATTTGTCAGATATGTTGCTTTGTCAATTCCGATGCCAAGGTCGTTAAGCATATTTTGTGTGGCATCTGCAATCATAGCGTGTCCTTCGTTGGACGGATGAACATAGTCTTGGCTGAACAATCTGCGTGCATAAATTTGGTTTTCCGTTTTATCCGTTTCGATATAGTCTTCATAATACTGATAGACGTCGACAACGTAAATTTGTTTGCCGTGAGTCAGGTTATAATCTTTGGCGACGTCCAAAATTACCTGATTCATTCTGCTGATAAGTTTGGCACCGATTTCACGGTATTCGTCGGGAGTGACACCGAAATCGGTTTTAAGTTCGATTCGGTTATATTCTGCAAAGCCCAAACTGTTGTTGCCCTCAGAGTCGTATTCGCCTTCGGCAATAAGAGATGAAGTGTCAAATACGGGATTGTAGACCGTTTGAAGAAGAATCTGTGCGCTGGGATTTATCTTGTAAAGTTGCTTTAAAACGGACATAAGATTGTCGTATGAATTGCCGTGGTTGACGTCATCGCCGTCCACATAGCCTTCGCCGCGCAGCACTGTATCCGCAAAAGCGTATTTTTCTGCTTCCGTTGTTCCCGACGCATACTGTTGCATCATAACCGAAAAGTCTGTTTGCAATAAGTCGTTGCCAAGAACGCTAACTTGAATAACGTCCGCGCGTTTTAAAAACGTATAGGTGACGTCCGGCCCTTCATCTTTGCCGCGTTTTATATAATCAAGAAGTTGAAATGATTTCCAACCGGATACGCAGCGGTTTACAAATGTAAAATCGTTGCAAATGCCGTTTATGCCGTAGTAGCCGTAATACTCTCTTTCGGACAGAGGTGACGGTCCTGCCAACGCTTCGCCTATAGAATCTCCCAAATGCACGTAGACTATGCCGTCTTCCGGCCATATAAAGTCTTTTTGCACGGGAATCTCCGTTTCGGGTTTGTTGCAAGCAGAAAGTGCCAAGCACGAGCACGCCATAACAAGACAAACCGCAAAGACAATAAGTTTCATCTTCATTGTAATTCCTCCTCAAAATAAAACCAAAAGTAGGTTCCCATCAATAATATCAAAGCGCGCGCTTGTTTTCAATAGGAAAAAAGTTAAAAAGCAACAAACGAGTATTTACT
>CAYIYN010000112.1:0-3045 GCA_964367645.1 uncultured Bacteroidaceae bacterium | reverse complement strand
TAGGGGGAACGCGATTGGGGAAACACCTGAGGAAGGGGGAACTTTCAAGATAATTGTTTTTTCCAGAGGCGACTCTTCGACTGCGCTAAGAGTGACAATCTATTCCCTAATACGCAACCGATAGCCTATATAGACATCAGCAAACTGGGATATTTGTGATGATTTTGCTCGCTGCACAAAGTTTTGGAACCGCCTAGCGTACACAGACGTACGCGACGGTGACAAGTTTTTGAGCAGCGCGCGAAAGCGCACAAATAGCACGGTTTGCGCAAAATAACAAATCGTCGTTATATAACGGCGGCAAACAAATCATAAAGCACTTGTCTCCGTGGTATTTTAGCGGCAGACGAGGAAGTTGCGGAAGCCTCCGCGGAGCGTACTTAGGTGTACGCGAGCAGAGGAACCGAAAAACTGACGAAGTATCACGCAAAATAACACGGAGACAAAAAATGAGTTTAGCAGATAAAAAGTTCATTAAAACATGCCGCGACATAATCGACAACGGCTTTTGGGACACCGATTTGCCCGTACGCCCTAAATGGCTCGACGGCACACCTGCACACACGGTCAAAAAGTTCTGCATTGTCAACAGATACGATTTGTCAAAAGAGTTCCCGATAATAACATTGCGCAAGATAATGCTTAAAAACGCTGTGGATGAACTGCTTTGGATTTGGCAAAAGAAATCCAACAACGTGCACGATTTAGGCTCGCACATTTGGGACAGTTGGGCGGACGAGAGCGGCTCTATTGGCAAAGCATACGGCTATCAGTTGGGTGTTAAGCACATTTATCCCGAAGGCGAATTTGACCAAGTGGACAGAGTGCTTTTTGACTTAAAGACCAATCCTTCTTCGCGCCGCATAATGACCAACATTTACAACTTTGAGGATTTGCACGAGATGCACCTTTACCCTTGCGCCTACTCCATGACGTTCAACGTGACAGGCGACAAACTGAACGCAATACTCAATCAACGCAGTCAAGATACCCTCACCGCCAACAATTGGAACGTGGTTCAATATGCGGTGCTTGTTCATATGATGGCGCAGGTAAGCGGACTTAAGGCGGGCGAACTGGTGCACGTCATTTCCGATGCCCACATCTACGACCGCCACATTCCGATTGTGGAAGAAATACTCCAAAACCCGCAGTTTACTGCGCCTAAATTTACGATTAACCCCGAAATCAAAAATTTCTACGATTTTACCGTGGATGATTTTAAACTCGAAAACTATGAGTATACACCGCTCAAATCCAAAATTGAAGTTGCTATTTAGGAGAAAAAATGAAAAGTATAGTTGCAGTTGATAACAAATGGGGGATTGGAAAAAACAACGGTTTGCTCTTTGACCTCAAATCAGACATGAAGCACTTCGTGTCATATACAAAGGGTACCACTGTGATTATGGGGTACAATACCCTGCTCTCTTTGCCGGACGGTATGCCGCTTAAAAACCGCACAAATATCGTGCTTTACCCTCAAGGCGACATTATGGACGCTTTGCAAAAAGGCTATATTCTAGCCACATCTTTGCCGGAACTTTTTGCGCTTATAAAAAGTCACGACGCAGCAAACGCCTACGTTATCGGCGGTGCGATGATGTACCGCACAATGCTTCCCTACTGTGACGAGGCAATAATAACAAAGGTGGACGCCGACGGCGGAGCAACCGTATTTTATGAAAATCTCGATTCCCTCGCCAACTGGCAGCTGGTCGAAGAGAATGAACCGTTTGAGGACAATGGTTACACAATCCGTTATTGCACTTACCGCAACAACTCACCGACGCCACTCCCCGCCCCCGACGTTCCTGCCGATGCGGAAGAACGCGTCAAACGCGTAGCGGAAAAAGTCAAATCAATGAAAAAATAAAGAAAATTGTTCAATTAAAAAGGGCATATGCCCTTTTTAATTTATTTTTAATATTGGTTTTAGTTTTGCTTCTATATCCTCCAAGTCCTTCTCAACTGTGATTACTACGGTGTATTTTAAATCTTCATACATTTTTGCCGTTTTAGCTTTATTAGATTTGTATGAATTCGTATTTAAGCCATTATGCTCAATGTAAATATCTTTATCTGGCAAATAGAAATCGGGGTGAAGTTCGATAGGCTCACCTTTTTCAGGATAATAGAATACAAGTTTTTCGTATACCGCTCGAATATGATAATCAAATAAAAAATCACTAATAATTTTTTCAGATTTGCTTCTGACTAGCCGTCCGTCCTTACATTTGAATTTGGTATTACAATATTCGTCTGACACATAGGATTCTACACAATTCTTGAAATGAATTTCAATTTCTCTATCGTGATACTTCTTATAACAATCCAAGCAAAAGTGTTTTCCGTTTGATGGTTTGCCGCAGGCAATACACGTTAATTCGTCGGTATGTACTTTTGCGGACTTTGGTTTTTCACATTCGCACTCTTTGCCTTTATCACTCCATCTGCCACAATTAGGGCATTGTTTGATTTCTCCGGCATTTGCCTGTTTCCCATGCTCTTTGCAAAGCCTGTCCTTACGTGCGTTTCCCATATATACATTAGTAGGTTTACCGCATATAGGGCATATTAATTTATCGGACATTATAAACTCCCCTTTTGTTAATTTAATAAATTATAACATTTTAATAAAAAATTTCAACACTCACTATTTCGCATTCTATGCGTGTGCTATCGAACAATAAAGCGTAGCCCACTACACTTTGCAAACTAGTTATGAGTTTATTATATATAAGAAGTGCGTTCAAAGCGCGATAAAATTTATTATGATTTGGACTGTTCTTGCCGCCGGATGTCATACTTCGGCAAGCCTCAGTATGAGCGGCAACGCCTGCTCCTCGTGCTCCGCTATGCTCACCGCACTTCGTCGCGTAAGGGTGCGTTTGTGGGAAGTGCGATTCCCGCAAACGCGTAATCTTGTATTTTTTTCCAGTGGCGACTCTTCGGCTTTGCTCAGAGTGACAAGATACGGACGTCGGCAAATTACGAAGTTACGAAAATACTCCGAGCGAGAGTGAACACGCACTCTCTAATTAC
>CAYIYN010000111.1:0-3084 GCA_964367645.1 uncultured Bacteroidaceae bacterium | reverse complement strand
TGTTTATATCGACGAAATCGATAAGATTGCAAAAAAAAGCGAAAATGTTTCTATCACGCGTGATGTCAGCGGTGAAGGCGTGCAGCAAGCTCTTCTGAAAATAATTGAGGGAACGGTTGCCAGTGTGCCTCCTCAAGGCGGCAGAAAGCACCCCAATCAAGAATGCTATTCGATCGATACAACCAATATACTGTTCCTCTGCGGCGGCGCGTTTGTTGATTTGGACAAAATCATCGACCAAAGAAAAGACAGCTCCAAACTGGGATTTGGCAGTACCGTCAAAGGCACGATGGATTATCGCTATGACGAACTTATCTCTGCTCTTCAACCTGCCGACCTTATTAAATACGGCTTGATTCCCGAATTTGTGGGTCGTGTGCCAATCGTTGTCGGACTGAATGCATTGGATGAAGACGCTCTGGTGCAGATACTCTCCCAACCCAAAAACTCGCTTGTCAAGCAATATCAGATGCAGTTCAAACTGGACAAAGTCCAACTTGAATTCGATGACGGTGCATTGCGCGCAATAGCTCAAAAAGCAATACAACTTGCAACAGGCGCAAGAGGCTTGCGCTCAATACTCGAAGATATACTGCTCGACTTGATGTACGAAATCCCTTCCGGCAACAGCATTGAAAAGATTGTGATTACCTCAGAAACTGTCAAAGACAAGTCCAAACCGGTGATTGTCATGAAAAACGTCGTCGAAAGCAAAGGGGAAACTGCATAAACACAAACGGCGCGATTTTCGCGCCGTTTTCATAAACACTGTTTAGGCATAAAAATTCTCTAAACGTCCCTAAATAGCATCAACGCCCTAAATAGTATCAATGCCCTAAATATATCAACGCCACTAAATAGTATCAACGCCGCTAAATAGTATCAACGCCGCTAAATAGTGTCAATGCCCTAAATAGTGTCAATGCCCGAAATAGCATCAATGCCCCTAAATAGCATCAATGCCCGAAATGGCATCAACGACGCTAAATAGTATCAACGACGCTAAATAGTATCAACGACGCTAAAAAGTATCAACGAAAACCGAAACTTATAATTGTTTCATATCGTAAAGAGTTGACTTGAAGGCGACGTATATCAAACATATCAGCAGATAACGATTGTTTGACAAAAACAAAAATCTATTCGCAAGGCGCAGACCGATTTTTTAATAATAAGCCTAGACAGAAAAGAGGGACAACCGACATTTCGGTTGCAGCATTTATGGAACACACAGCATTCAAAATCAAAAAAGCAGAATTTGTCATTTCTGTCGCAGACGGAAGTGCGCTCTATGCTACAAACGCTCCGGAAATCGCCGTAGCGGGGAAGTCAAACGTTGGGAAGTCGTCTTTTATCAACTTTATCACCAACAACGGTAAACTTGCGCGAACTTCAAGCGCTCCCGGTCGCACACGTCTGCTAAACTATTTTTCTGTGAATGACGGCGAACTTTATTTTGTGGATTTGCCCGGCTACGGTTTTGCTCAGGTGGCTAAGCAAGAAAAGGAAAAATGGGGAGAGATGATAGAGTGTTATTTGACGGGTAGTGCCAATCTCAAAAACGTATTTGTGCTGTTGGACAGCCGCCATACTCCCACGTCCGACGACAAGATGCTTATAAATTTTTTATTCCACTATTCGATACCTTTCACGGTTATTGCAACCAAGAGCGACAAACTTTCCAAATCTCAGCAGCAGAAAAACCGCATGATAATAGCCTCTACACTCGCGGTCGGTGTGGACAACGTTTATATGACTTCGTCGACAAACAAGATCGGGAAAGAGGCAATTTTTTCAAGAATAGAGCAAATTTTGGGCTAAAGTATTCCAAAAAACAGCAATTTGTGGAATACATTGCGGAATACATTGTGGAATACATTGCGGAATACATTGTGGAATACATTGCGGAATACATTGTGGAATACAGTGTGTAAGGCAGTGTGTAATACATTGCCTTATAATGCATAAAAACAAAACCTGTCGATGCAATCGCTCGGCAGGTTTTTTGAGTGTTGGTATAAATTGCGTTTTTGATTTGTTATAATAAAAACAACCAATCGCTTTGAAAGTTAATAGACTTTAACAAGTTTGTTGTCAATGAGGTCACAAGACGTGAGAATGTATTCGATGCCGTTTTTTGTGAAGCGTGGGGTGACTCGTGCATTCTTGCCGTGAAGATGTCCGTAAAGCACTTTGTCCACTTTGAAAGTTTCCAACATTTGAGTGATTTCGCTGTTGCAGTATTGTGCGTCAAAGGGCGGAAAGTGTAAAAGAGCCACAACTTTGTCGCTTTCTTTGCGTTGTTTTTGCATATCGTCCAAAGATAGTTTTAGCCTAATCAATTCTCTTGCATAGATTTTTTCGTCTTCCGTCGTGAAATCAGCACTGCCTTTTATCGTCCAGCCCCTAGTGCCTGCTATAAGGATATCACCATATCTTACGCAGTTATTTTGCACAAAATTGAATGACGGGAAAGCCAATCTCATTTGAGCAAGCGAATTCCAATAATAATCGTGGTTGCCTTTTACAACAACTTTTTTGCCGGGCAGAGCCGCCACAAGCGAAAAATCCGGAGCGGCTTCCTCAAGGTCAATCCCCCAAGACATATCGCCGCCTAACGCGACAACGTCGTCATCGGTGACTTTATCCAGCCAATCTTTTGAAATTTTTTCAAAATGGTTTTGCCAGCCGTCGCCGAAAATATCCATGGGCTTGGGATTTACGCTTGATAGATGCAAATCGCTTATCGCAAAAAGTTTCATATATGGATTATACCATATCGCCGATTAAAATCAATCGTAATGGCAAAAACTTTGTGCTTGCATTGTTGCAAAATTGTTTTTAAGTGCTTTATTTTCAAAGGCATTTTTTTTAAAATATCAATCTCCGTATTAAAATATCAATCTCCGTATGCGGTTTGAAACTATGCCGCCGCAATAAAACGGTGTTGTAATGAGAAAAAAGCAAATTTGAATCGTCAAATGATTATTTTTTGTGAAAATAAAATCAAAATAAAATCAAAACAAAATTCTGTCTTAAATTTTCAATGCTTAAAAAACTGCCGTTTGTTGCAAATGATTGATT
>CAYIYN010000110.1:0-3266 GCA_964367645.1 uncultured Bacteroidaceae bacterium | reverse complement strand
CCTCGGTAGCAATACCGTATCGGTTCGAACCCGATCTTCGGCACCATAAACCCCTCGAAAGCTTCGAGGGGTTTAATTATTTATAGATTTCAAATAAGGTTTCCGGTTACGTTTCCGCTTGCGTTTCAGTTTGACAAAATATTAAAACACAAAAAAAATATATTACTATTGCAAAAGCCGTCACTATGTGATAAAATACTAACGTATAAGTTTACAACGCACATACGCGCACTTATCGTGTGCATACGCGCGCGTCGGAGAGGAGCAACAGTCGGACAATGAGTTCAACTACATACGCCAAAAGAAATATTTACAAACCGATAGACTTTTTTTATCGCGGCATTGCCGACACCAAAACCAAAAAGGTAGTATTTGTTGACGCTTTCCAAATTCTCAACGACAGATTTTTGGGAAGGATGAGCGTCTGCAATTATTTTTTTATTGCGGAAAACTCCGTCCGAATAAACGAACTTAACGTCATTGCTCTGGACGAACTCAAAAATTATCATCAAGTGATGAGAGAAAATTTTCTCATTCCCGACAGAGTTGTTTATTCTTTGCCCATTACGACGCGTTTTTTGGAAAGCGAAAAAGAGTTTGAAGTTCTTCTTGCAAGTTTAAGAGAAAACTGCTTCAAAAAAAAGAGCCTTATTATCACCTTCAACTGCCACACTATCATACGCATCGACGACGAGGGCAAAAAGCGTTATGACAGGCTACGCCGTTTGGGATATCTCACCTGCGTCAACGGTTTTGGTGAAGAATTCAATTCTCTTGATATTTTCGCAAAGTTAAATTTCAACTATTTGCGCGTTGAGGCCGCATATTTTGACAGCAGCGCGTCCAAAAAGAAAATTTTGAATATGCTTGTCAAGTTTTGCGGCGCGAACAAAATCGGTCTTGTAATGGAAGGAGTGGACACTCCCCAGCAGTTGAACCGTTTCAAACGCGAGGGCGTGAAAATGGTGACGGGCAAAGCCGTTTCAAAGTTGAGCCGATGGGTAACCAACGAATTTTTGAATTTGCCTCCGCTCACCGGCGAAAAAAAGGAAGCGTATCTCAAAAAACTGAAAGCGGAACTGGACGCACAAGAGCGCAAAGAGAAAGCGGCAGAAGAAAAGGCGCGTCTTGAAAAACTTGAAAAAGCGAAATCCGCCGCGGCGTCCGGCCGAGTGACACCGACTGCACCTAGGCCGCAACTTATGAAGTCGCCCTATCAGGTCAGGCTCGAACAGCAAAAGCAGTCGGCAAGGCGTGCGGCGATTGCAAGAGCAGAGCGCATGGCACTAAGAGCGGAAGAAATGCGCCTTTCAAGAGAAGAGAGCCAAGAAAAGAGGCTTATTCAAGAAATGTCGCCAAGCAGCAACAAGTTTGGTCGCGATTTGCAGAGCGCACTTTCCGTTACGTCTGTCGGCTATGACAAACTCAAACTGAAAAACGTATCGTCAAATCAAAAAAACATTTTTTCCATACCGCAAGCGCAAAAGGATTTCAACAAGGATTTCAAAGAGGAAGAAGACCTTCCGCTTTTTGATTTCAATAAATTTGCGAAAAAACGCACTGCCGTAAATTTGGACGAACCTGTCGCAGAAGTCAACTCAAAAGAGCATATCACAACGGACACGGAGCGCGAGGAGGACTTGCTTGAAGAGGCTGAATTCAACGACTTTGAAGAATTGAATTCCGCCGAAGAGTCAAACGACGCCGTTAACGCAGATGAAACCGCGGACGATGAAGAAGATGAAACAATCGTCGGTCACTACAACGAAAAGGGACAGTGGGTTGACGAAAACGGATACGTATACAACGGCTATTTCGACGACAACGGCGACTGGCAGGATTATGAAACTTTTAACCCCGAAGACGAAGGCTCCTACAATGAGAATGGTCAGTGGGTTGACAAAGAGGGCAACGTATACGACGGCTACTTTGACGATGAGGGCAGATGGATAGATTTCACCTACATCAACGAAGAAGGCAACGTCGTTGACAACGGCTACTTTGACACAAAAATCGGCAAATGGGTTCCTTTCGGCTATTTTGACGAAAACGGAATTTGGCGCAACTACAAGTAGTTCAAGCGCTAGTAAAGGCAACTGATGAGCGAAGAAGACATCAAAAACGAAATCCCTTCCGAAGAGGAGTTTTCTAAAACCGCCGAGCCAACTGAGGACGAAAGTCCCCAAAAAGGCAAAAAGCGCGGCAAAAAGGATTCTGAAACGGAAGTGAAAAACCGCGAGAAGGAAGTCGCCCGCTACAAAAAGGAGTGGGAAGACAGTCTTGTCGCGAGCAAGCGTGTCAAGAGGGAAGAACTCAAACGCAAGTTCAAGCGTGTGATGCTCATCATGCTTGTCTTTTCGCTTATCACGACCTCAATCGTTTATTTGATGTTGCTGTTGATTGAAGAAAACAATATCCGCATTACGGCAAAATCGTCGGAGGAATCCGGCATAAGCCTTTCAATCGACCGCTCAAACTGGACTCCGTATCTGGACATGACGGGTCCCACGAGCATGTGGAACACGTCGTTCAACCCCAACGCTCCGATTGTGGCGGAAATTCCGCGTTTTGATGAAATCGCGGCTTTGGTGTCCGACCCCAACTCCATGGGCGGCAACTACGGCGCAGATCAACAAAAAACCAATATTATTGAATTCTGCTTTTTCCTGAGAAATGAGGGTGGCGGAAACGTGCCGTTTGTTATGAATATGACTCTTGCAAGCAACGAAAAAGGTTTGGAAGATTCCATTCGTATCATATGGGCGGAGGGCTACAGCCAAAGCGCACCCGACAGAGAAAACTCGTCTGTCAAGTGTTATGCCTCAAGAGCCACCGACGAGAGAATGGCATACAATCACTACGTTGAAAAAGTCGCCTATCCCGAAACGACCTATTGGACAACGGAAGATTTTCAACATTACGAGCAGGGCGAAAAAGCCTATGGCGAAACTTATCAGCCAATCAACTTGAACGACGGACAGGGAAACCCTCTTTATAATTCCGTCGAGCAATATTTGAACACAACAGGATATGTGAACACAGTTCCGTTCTTCGGTGACAGCATGGTGCTTGACAAAGAAAGTTATCTTGTCGGCAGCGAAATTTTGTGCGTCTACGTTTGCGTATGGATTGAGGGCAGCGATAAAGATTGCACCGATGCCGCCCTGGGCGGATACGTGACCTTGGCAATAAACTTCTCGGTAATATAGTCTGCCGCCGAATGTCATACTTCGGCAAGCCTCAGTATGAGCGGCAACGCCTGCTCC
>CAYIYN010000109.1:0-3297 GCA_964367645.1 uncultured Bacteroidaceae bacterium | reverse complement strand
TATATTATAATAATGATACCATCTATTCCCAAAAAGTCAATATTGTAGAATACTTTCAAAACCATTTTTCGACTATTTAGGCTTTATCATCGTCTTCGGAGCGCAGTGTCACGGCTTTTGCCGCGGCTTTTCGCCTGTCTTCGGTTATGGCTGCGTAATGCTTTTTGGTGGTGTTTACGTCTAGATGACCCAGTACGTCTGCCACCATATAAATATCGCCGGTGGCGCGGTAGAGATTTGTGCCGTACGTAGTTCTAAGTTTGTGAGGTGATATGTGCTTTAGCGGCGATGCTATGCGCGCGTATTTTTGCACAAGATTTTCAACCGCGCGGACGGATATACGCTTAACTTGCATCGACAAAAATAACGCCTCTTTGTCAGAAATTTTAAGTTTTTCACAGCGGTTAATAAGTGCTTTACGTTCACCCTCAAGGTAGTATTCAAGTGACTGTTTTACCTCGTTTCCGAAATAGAGTATGGCTCGGCCGCCGCCTTTTCTTGTGACGGTAAATGCATTTGATGAAAAATCAACGTCGTTTATGTTAAGCCCGACACATTCGCTGACGCGGATACCGGTGCCCAAAAGGAGAGTGAGAATGGCAACGTCGCGAGCGCGTGTGTTTTTGAGGATTTTGCGTTGATGATCGCTCATGCCGTCGCAGTCTTCCGCTGCGTCCAAAATTTTGCCAATTTCGGCGTTTTCAAGGCGGATAATTTCCTTGTCGCGCTGTTTCGGCAACCTAATTTTGCTTGCGACGTTTTGATGTAGTTTATCTTTATTGTAAAAATATCTGAAAAGCGTCCTTACCGTCGAGATTTTGCGTGCTTTACCGCGATCGCCGTTGCTGCATTCTTTGCCGTCTGACTCGTAATAACTAAGATAATCGATAAACGCTTCCAAATGAGTGAGTGTGATGCCCTCAAGGTCGTATATACTTATGTTTTTTGCTTCTTTTTTGAGTTTGAAAGCGGGAACGCGCTCTATCAAAAACTGAAAGAAAATCCTCAAATCGTAGGCATAATTAAGCCTTGTCAGGGCAGTGGTTTGCGGCTCTATACCAACAAAAAATTCGTCGCAAAATTCAGGCAATTCCTCTCTTACGGCCAGAAGTTTTTTTGTTGTCTTTTTATCTCGGTCTTTGAAATAATTGTCCGACATTCCGCATCCTTTTTATGTATGGATTATATGGTTAAATATTAACAAACTCTTCGCAAAATGTCAATATTATCTATCTGAAAAGATACAACAATTTGTGCTTTGAGTTGCGTTTCGCAACAATATATGCTAAAATTAATAAAGTTATCGGCAGTGACCAATTCAATAAAAAGGCGGCACCAAATGACACAATTAAGAAAAATGGAAGACAGTGAAATTAAGCGTGTAGCGTGGGATTTTGCCGAAATTTTTAAAGATTACAAAAGTTACGATTTGTTTTTCAAGCGTGATCGTTTCCAAAAGCGAAAGATATACCGGTTTTTTCGTTGTGAAGTATTTGAAGGTGCAGATTACACCTACATTTACGGTGATTTTGAGGCAATTTGCACAGTAAAAAAGCCGGCGGATAAACAAAAAGAGCGCGATATGAAGAAGTTGTTCCACAATCCTTTTTTCCTTATCCCATTTTTTTCAGTGACGGGACTAAAGGCGGCAAAACTTGCATTGGAGTATATGAGATTCACAGATGAAATTGCAAAGAAGTTTTATAATCCAGAAACGGACTGTTATATAAAAAATATAGGTGTAAAAGAATGTTGCCGCGGACAGGGCATTTTGAAGGCAATGATTGCTAAAATTTGCGGCGATATGCCCATATATCTTGAAACTCACAGTGCGGACAATGTGAAAATCTATCGTAAACTCGGCTTTGAAGTGGTCAGCGAAAGCGATTTTCACGGCGAAACGCATTACGCAATGAAACGGCCTAAAATCAGCGAAATTTAACTTCCAATTTAGTGCTAAGATACCCCCTCTTTCTCCTTACGAACTTGTGGGGAAATAGGGGGTTTTTCTCCCCCTCTTCAGAGGGGGAACGGCACATAGTGTCAAGGGGGTGTAGCTCTGCCTTTTATTTAAAGTTTAATTCCGATTGGTTAGATTATCTGTTTTCCAACTTTTCGACTATCCATTTATATTTGGCGGATTCGTTTGTTCCACTGAACTTGAAAGTCATTTTTCCGCGTCCGTCTTTATGCGGAATTTTGGACGCTATTTCTGCCGCCAAAGCGTCGTTTCCGTCGTTAATGACGGCATCGGGAAATAGATATGACACAAGATTTTTGACATAAATATAATGCGAACAGCCGAGCACTATGTTAGTTATATTGGAGAAATCTTTTAATCGAAAATCAAGGTATTCGATAAGCGCTTTCATATCTAAATCGGAGCGCGACTTATATCTAAGTGAAGCCTGTATTTCAACGAGCGTCGCCAGTGAGGCAGTGTCTGCCGTATTGAAAAATTTTTCGTTTGCTTTTAGTGCGTTTAAGGTGGGAGGCGTCGCCAAAATCAACGTTTTTTCAGGGTCTAAACCTGCCGTTTGAGGAGCGAGCAAAAATGTGCCCGACGGAGAAACGACAGTGGATGCGGTATTGCAGGCAATGACCTGAATGTCGCTGTTATCTCTCAATATTTTCATACTTTCTGTTACGGTGTTAAAAATTTCCGAGCGGCTTTTTGCGCCGAAAGGCATAGACACGTTGTCTGCATAGAAGAAAAAATCGTAGCCTCCCAAAGCTTTGCGGAGTTTTACCGCCGTGGTAAGCCCGCCTATTCCGCTGTCATATACACCGATTGTGGTCATATATCAGCGTATGCAATCAGGTTCGTTGCGGTGAAAATTAATTTTGAAATAGCAAAAAATCGGTGGAAGTTTTGCTTGCCAACACAGTAAAAATTATTGTATTATAGTTACAATTCACTTACGAGGTACAATAATGAAAATTTTCGAAACCGGTTCAATCCGTAACGTCGCGCTCATCGGACACTCTGGCGAAGGCAAGACATCTCTTGCTGAATCGATGCTGTTTGAGACCAAGACAATCGACCGTCTTGGCAAAGTGGATGACGGAAACTCCACAATGGACTACGACGACGAGGAAATAAAGCGCAAGATATCAATCAGCATGTCAATAGCCTACGCAATTCACCGCGACGTCAAAATAAATCTTTTAGACGTCCCGGGATTTTTCGATTTTGAAGGAGAAATGGTTGCCGCCTTGCACGCTGCAGACAGCGCAATCGTTGTGACTTCTGCGTCAGGTTCACTTACGGTCGGCACGGAAAAGGCTCTTGAAATG
>CAYIYN010000108.1:0-3414 GCA_964367645.1 uncultured Bacteroidaceae bacterium | reverse complement strand
TCATTTAGTTCGGCCATCTTATTGTTTATATCATATTGCACAGATGCAATTTGAGTTGCAGTTAAAGATTTTGTTGTGCAACTCCCGGTTGTTTGCAAAGTAATTGTTGTTTGCGTATTCGTAGCCTTTTTTTGTTAGTTTTTTCAGCTCGTAATGGTCGTTCCCATCGTGGTGGTATCCGTCAATCATAAGGTGTCCGTCTTCGTCTGAAATTGTTATACCGTCTAAATGAGATAAGCAAGTCAAAAGTTCGTCGACGTCATTGATAAACTTGCCGCCGTCATAACGTCCGTTCCATCTACCGCAATAGCCTGTAAGTAAAAAATGGCCGCTTGAAATCAGTTTATCCAAGCGGTATTGAACGTCTTCCCATTCGATTTTGTCACGGAACTCAATTTCGTCGTCTATCATTGATTCTGGCACGTCAACTGGAGTTATCCAGTCTTGTTCAGATTCCCATTCGTCAAACAGCTCCAAGCGTATTTCGTCACGCTGTCCGTATAGGTTTGTGTTGTCATATAAAATGCAAGTGTTTTTCATTGTCATATCCTCCTATGCAGTCCTAACGACTCCGCCAAATTGCGGTTTGATGCCGATGCTGCCGAACTCTGAACACCATTCGTCGTCAAGGTTAATTACGTAAGCGCAAGCATAACCGTCTTTCAAGTCGTCACGGTCAAAACCCCATTCTTTCTTTTCATCTGAAACGTAAAGAAGGGAGAGCATTTCACCAATGTCGGTGTAATTGTGAATAACGTGATAAACAACGGCATTGTGCTTTGTTTCAAACTTTTTTACAAGTTCGATTTGTTTGTCGTCCAGCCAGTACAAGATACCGCCGTGTTCTGACTGATTGATAACGTCGTCTTTCTCAAATTCACGGATAGGATTCTCGTGCATTTTAAGTAATTTCATTCTTTCTATTGCTTCTATCTTTTGTTCTTGTCTATTCATTGTATTTTCTCCTTTTAGATACAGTCTTGCAATTGTTCAAAGTTGTAACCGACGTTGCGTAATGCTTCTTCAAAGCCAAACCAAGCAAGTAGGTTCTTGTTAAAGTCATCACGTATTAGCGGATCTTCCTTATCCCATTTGTCACCGAATAAGTCGGATAGGTCATATAAGCCAGTTTCAGCCATAAGGTTTGATAATAAGTCGTTTATTTCCTCGTTGTACTGCTTGTAAAATCTCACGGTATCCGAGTAGTAAATTAAAAAGCCAACCGTTCCCGATTGGCATCCATAGTGAAGTACGTCTGTAAAGATGTTTTTCTTGTTGTCGTATTCGCTCCATTGGTCTATAACGTAGCTACAAACCCTTTTGGTAAGAGCATTATCCGAATTACGTTTAATCTCTTTTACATTTGCAAGCGTAAGTTTCATTATTCAACCTCCTCAAAATCATCAACTGCGACTTTCTCATAAAAGTGACCGAACTCAAAATAGAGCTTTCCGTCGTCATCAGTAAGAAGGTCATAGGTAATGACGCTAATCTTGCCTTGATTAGTAACGGCAACCGTAATTTGATTGCGGCCTGTGTTTACGTCTACATTGTTGAAAGTAATGAACTCATCACCATCGTAGAACTCGAATTCAGCGAGATATAATCTCTTTCTAAATTCATCTGATTTGAAAACTTCGTTTTCCATAGGATTTACCTCCGAATATTTATTTTGCCTTTCGGCAGGAGCAAAGTAGCACGGGACTAATTTGTGTAATGCAGTTCTAGAGCGGAAGTCAACGAAACAGAAAAAATTATTGCCTTGTAGTAAGGCAATTTGGGTATAAAAAAAGACCGAGCAAAATGCCCGGTCTATATGTTTGATTGATTTAGTTTTAAGTGATAATTTTTTCCGTTGACTTACGCAAGTCCAGTGCTACGATAAGCACCAACGAATGGCAAAATATTCGCAGATAATTAGTTGTCATTAGTTTTAATGAAATTACCGTACTCATCACGTTTATTGGTTTTCCAGCTGTTATATTCTTGCTTATGTCGCTCAAAAACAAAAACCACGCCGGCACACCCGTTTACGAAGATATACTTCGTTTCGCGAGTGTTCCAACGCGGTTCGGTTTGGCGGAGAAGCAGGGATTTGAACCCTGGCTACGATTCTCTCGTACTACTCCCTTAGCAGGGGAGCCCCTTCGGCCTCTTGGGTACTTCTCCATATGCCGAATTTTTATTGATTTTTTTATTGGTGCAGATTGAATGAGCGCTACCTTTAGAGCTACCTATTGAGATTATTAAACCTCAGGCGACTCAATGGGCGACTCAATTTTGCTTGATTATCATAGCATAGCCGTATACTGTTGTCAATTATTTTGCAGTTCCGAATTGAGTTCGTCCGCGGCATATTCTGCGTTTTTTTCCGACTGTTTTTTGTCGCACAAAGAGGAATATTCAAATTGTGTTAAAACGCCTTTATTTGCCAAAAAGCACCGTTTGCCCAGTGCAAAAATGTATTTGTCGTGCGAGGGATTGTCCGAATATACGTCTTCTACGGTCACATCCGGCAACTCCGCTTTTATACGGCGCACCTTTTCATCTTTGCGGCAAACCTCGCCGATCATGACGCCCCTTTTGTCATAGCGTGTGCAGACGACGTAGTCGATGCCCAATCGAGAGGCAATTTCTTCAATAAGGAAATCCGGACTGGCACTTGCAAGAACGCACGCGCGTTTTCTGTTTTGAGGTTTGAACCAATCGAAGACTTCACTTTCGTATTTATCCCAAAACTTTTTGACCATACGCTTATTGTTTATCAAATTGATATACAAAAAACACAATTTTTTACACGTTGTTACGGAAATTATGTGCGTAATCATCATAATTCCCCAAACAAACTGTAAAGGAAAAAGAACTAACGTCCAAGGGCAATGAGCCATGCAATAGCCCCAGTATTTGAGCGCGCTGTCAAATGGAACGACAGTTTTGTCAAAATCGTAAATATCTATTTGTTGGTTGTCTTTGTTTTTATTTTCCACTCTCTAAGGTCCTTTTTTGCATTATAACAGAAATTGCAACTTAAATAAAGTCCCTGTTTTTTGAAAAATCGCAAAAAGAAAGGCACTCTTTGGAGTGCCTGAACTTTTTTGCTAATAGTTATCTGTCGCCGTAAGGTTTACGGAAACTATTTTTTTGCTGTTTGCGGATTTTTCTGCATTCCGGGCATCTGATAGGTTCATTCTCAAAGCCTTTCTCTTTGTAGAACGCTTGTTCAGCCTCGGTGAAGACAAATGTCTTGCCGCAATCCTTGCAGACGATAGTTTTGTCAGCCATAGTATCACTCCTTGATTAGATTTTCAAGAGGTATAGTGTAATTTGTCGATGCTGCAGACTTTTGGTTAGAGGCAAACAAACGAACATCACCTTGAATTGATTGGATTGTATCACATATAATAAAAATAGTAA
>CAYIYN010000107.1:0-3600 GCA_964367645.1 uncultured Bacteroidaceae bacterium | reverse complement strand
GCGTGGGTCCCTTTAGGGGGAACGCGATTGGGGAAACACCTGAGGAAAGGGGAAATTTCAGGACACTAGGAAAGAGGGGGCATCTAAGATAAAAAGAGAGTGTACGCACTCACTAATTCGACGGCAGAATAGTAAAAAGGCGATACTTCGCAGACGGTGTCTGCTCTGTATGACAATTTGGGTGCAAACGTAAAGAACAAGGCAAACACAATCTTGTCACTCTAAGCGCAGCCGAAGAGCCGCCTCTGGGAAAAAACCTTTGCTTGCTAAAAAAAGCGCGCCGTCGGCGCGCTTTTATTCAATCGTAATTGCAAATTAATTTATTTTAGCTATTATGACCGGCTGTTGTCCAAAGTTGATTGCCGTTACTTCAAGCAACGTGCCATTAACACACCCATAATAGACGCCATCATAAGTCCTCTCGTCCAGCCGCTGCTGTCTCCAAGGCAATGCAAGCCTTCAATCGAGGTGTTAAGGCGCTCGTCCATTTTGATTTTGTTGCTGTATAATTTCAGTTCGGGAGAATACAGCAAAGTTTCATAGCCCGCAAAACCGGGCACGACCTCGTCCACAGACTTGATAAAACCAAGTATATTAGTCATGCATCGATATGGCATGGCGGCTGTTATATCCCCTGCCACAGCGTCTTTAAGCGTGGGTTTGACATTTGAAAGCGCAAGTTCTCTCTGCCAGGTGCGTTTTCCTGCCAAGATATCACCGTAGCGTTGAACTAAGATTTTGCCTGCGCCGAGCATATTTGTCAGTTCGCCCACTTTTATGGCATATTCGATAGGTTGTTTGAACGGCTCTGTGAATGCTTGCGAGCATAAAATCGCGAGGTTGGTATTTTGACTCTTCAAATCCTTGTAACTGTGTCCGTTAACGACTGCCAGGTCATTATCATAGTTCTCCTGCGACACAAAACCGCCGGGATTTTGGCAGAATATACGCACTTTATTTTTGAAAGGCGTGGGATAGCCAATCAGTTTGCTTTCATAAAGCACATCGTTTACTTCTTCCATAATTTCGTTGCGGACTTCCACTCTTACGCCGATGTCGACAACTCCCGGAGCGTGAGCGATATTGTGCTCTGCGCAAATTTTTTCAAGCCACTCCGCCCCTCTGCGTCCGGTGGCGATTATGGTTGAATCCGCACGGATATACTCTTGGTTCGAGCCGTCGGGCGAAGAAACGTACACGCCTTTGCAAACGTTGTTTTCAAGTTCTATGTTTTCGCATTGGACGTTAAACATCATATCCACACCGTTTTCGCGCAGATAGTTCTCTATGGACAAATAAATATCTTGTGCCTTTTCCGTGCCCATATGACGTATGGGGCAATCGACAAGTTTCAAACCTGCTTTTATGGCTTTTTTGCGGATTTCCTTGACTTTTTCTTCATTGCCAAGCCCCTCTATATGTTCGTCGGCTCCGAATTTAAGATAAATTTTGTCCGTATAGTCAATGAGTTCTTGGGCAAAGTCCATACCGATAAGTTGAGGCAGTTCGCCCCCGACTTCCGCTGATAGCGACAACTTGCCGTCAGAGAATGCGCCTGCTCCCGAAAAGCCCGTGGTAATATTGCAATAGGGCTTGCAGTTCATGCAAACACCCGTTTTATCTTTTGGGCAGGAACGGTTTTTTAGTGAGCGTCCCTTTTCCACAATCAAAATTTTTTTATTCTTTTTCAAGTGCAGCAATTCCAAAGCCGTAAAAATACCTGACGGCCCTGCTCCTACTATGCAAACGTCATAAGTTTTCATGTTTTCCTCGCTAAGGTAATTTCGGTTTTTCACGCGCTTAATATAGAGCGGAAAAAGACCTTTGCGAATATATCATTAAACAGCCGTTTTGTCAATAGCGTTTTGCGTCCGCACACCAGATATGTGCAATCAGAGCAAAAACGTCGCATTCTCTATAGGAGCAAAGGCAACGCAACCAATCAAAAGTAAACATTGGTGACAAAAAATCTCAAAGACGGTAATAACTAAAAATACAGTTCCTCCTTTTCGATATGTCCGCGTATTTTTTCCAACGCTTTTTTCTCTATTCTCGAAATGTACGAGCGAGAAATGCCGAAGATTGCCGCAACTTCCCTTTGAGTCAAAGCGGCAGTGCCGTTAAGTCCGTAACGCAGGCGTATAATTTCATATTCGCGCTCCGTCAAAACCTCTTTTGTCAGCGCGGACAGCCTCTCCAACAAAATATTGTTTTCAACGTCGTCAATCAAAGACGTTTCTTCCGCCAACATATCCATCAATGTCAGTTCGTTTCCATCTCTGTCCACACCCACGGGTTCAGACAGCGATACGTTTCCTCGATGTTTTTTGTTGAGCCTTATCGTCATCAAAATTTCGTTTTCAATACAACGCGAAGCGTAGGTCGCAAGCGAGGTGCCCTTGGATAGATTATAACTTTCAACCGCTTTGATAAGACCGATTGAACCAACCGAAATCAACTCGTCGTTGTCGCCGTAGTTGGCATATTTTTTGACTATATGCGCAACAAGCCTCAAATTGTGTTTCACCAAAATTTCTTTGGCTTCTTTGTCGCCTTTTTCCGCCGCAAGGAGATAATCCCTTTCTTTTTCTTTGGACAAAGGTTTTGGAAATGAGCTTTTTTCTGTGACGTATGAAGAGAAAATCAGCAGATTTTTCAGCAGAGCGAACAAACTTTCTATAGGCATATCGACTTCTCCCCGTCCGGCGCTACGAAAGTTAAAACCGTATTGCGGTTTAGAAACTTTCAAAAACGCTGTTGTACACTATATGCCCTATACCGACGTTTTTTGACAAAAGTCGACTTATAAAAAATTGAAATTACACAAAAAAATACCGAGCACATAATGTGCTCGGTTTAATCTTTTGTTTCTCTGCGTGTTGCGTTTTGCAGCTGTGCGTCAATTTTTTCTTTTGTGCTTTTGATTTTTCTCTTTTGAATCGTATGTATTCTTGTCTTTGGTGCTTTTGCGCTTTGCTTTCTTAGGTGTTAAAATTTTTTTTCTTTTGTGCTTCACCCACACGAAGCGGGTTTATCTTTTGTGACAAATTTATTGTCTGCAATTAAAAAGGTTTTATTTATCCTTTTTGTCCAAAGAATCTTTGAGTTTGACAAGACCTTCGATTTCGTTCAAAAGTGTGTTGATATCTTTGAACTGACGGTGTACCGACGCATAGCGCACATAGGCGACTTCGTCAATCGATTTCAGACCGTCCATAACGAGTTCACCAATAAAGGAAGAAGAAATTTCTTGCTCCAAACTGTTGAACACCTTGCGCTGAATTTCGGCAACCAGTTTGTCTATCGCCGTCATGGAAATAGGACGCTTTTCGCATGCTTTCATAATGCCGAGTTTCACTTTGTTTATGTCAAAAATCTGACGGCTTCCGTCTTTTTTGATGACTAAAACAGGTGTGTTTTCGATTGTTTCGTAGGTCGTGAAACGCTTTCCGCAACTTTCACACTCTCTGCGTCGGCGTATAGACGTGCCGTCCTCGTTCTGTCTGCTGTCAACGACCCTGCTGTCCATACAGCCGCAATAAATGCATTTCATAACATTTCCTCTCAATTCAATAGACAAATTGTACTATATATTGTTAC
>CAYIYN010000106.1:0-3679 GCA_964367645.1 uncultured Bacteroidaceae bacterium | reverse complement strand
ATGCCAAGGAAGTTCACCATTTGATTGCAAAGTGTGGAAAGATGTCCGGCGGGTGAAGAGGTGATTTTCCCGGGGATGCCGCCAAGACCTTCTGTAATAAGTTGCTTAAGCGACCAACCGGCGCAGTAGCCTGTCAGCATGCTCAAATCGTGAATGTGGATTTCCGCGTTACGGTGTGCGCCTGCGATTTCCTCATCGTAGATTTCACTGAGCCAGTAGTTTGCGGTGATTGCACCGGAGTTAGAAAGAATCAGCCCGCCGACAGAATATGTTACGGTTGAATTTTCCTTGACGCGCCAGTCGTTGACTTTGAGGTAGTTGTTGACGGCTTTGGTATAGTCAAGAGTCGTATGTTTGATATTGCGGATTTTCTCGTGCTGTTTGCGGTAAAGTATATACGCTTTTGCAATTTCTACATAACCGCCTTGAATGAGCACAATTTCGACGGCGTCTTGGACGTCTTCAACCGAAATTATGTCGTCTTTAACTTTGCTGTTAAACGCCGCGGTAACTCTAAGCGCCAGCATGTCGAGAATATCGTCGCTGTAACATTTTTTTTCGGCGATAAACGCTTTTTCAATCGCCACCTTAATTTTTGATAAATTGAACGGGACAATGCTCCCGTCGCGTTTCTTCACATTCAACATAATGTGAGCCTCCTAAGTTAAACTTGCTCACTCATTATACATAAGCATTATGCCTCTGTCAACACATAATAACACAAAATGTTGCAAAAAAAAATATGTTACCCACTAGATATTGTGGTCTTGTCGAAACAGGGCTAAAGGTGTCATAGGCATATGAACAGAGGGTTTTTTGACACATTACGACACTTGAAACGCCTATTTGGGTCAAAAACCCGCGCTCAAAAGTATTGACGCAAAAATCTCAAATATACAACATGTAAATTTTGAAAAAAATAAATTTATTTATAAAAAATAAAATGCGCCTTTTGCACTCCTGTAAATATTGTGGTGCGCATGTGTCGGCGCATGTGTCGACGCGTATATCACGCGCGCTCGCACGACAGGCGTTCTATATCTTTCTACCCCTTTGACGCCATGTATCGGCGCATGTACCACGCGCGCTTGCACTATTGCGCGCTCGCGCTCTCGCGCTTGTGCGTTTGCTCAACAACGACAATTCTCGAAAAAAACAACAATTTTAACTCTAAGACCGGTCTAATATCTCTTGAGCCTAAACGTAGCGGCGCATTTTCAGATAAAAAATCAAATACACAAGGAAGGCGACGTTTAACGCCAAAGCGGCTGCCGATACTGCGGCATAGGTGCGAAGTGTCAAAACAACACCGGTAAAATACGATATCAACTGCCAAATCGCAAAGCCGAGATACGCCGCGTCCAACGCGGCTATAATCAGCAGGAGAATTTTCAAAACAGAATAAAGAATATCTTTTTTCATTGTTATTCCCAATAAACGGGCGCCGTTTTCAACGCGTCGAGATTTATACACTGGGTCGTTCCAAGATTTCCGCCCAGACTGACGCCTATCCCTTTTTCGCCTGTCAGTTCGTCGATAAACTCATAGAGGAACGAGGCAATTCCGTAGTTTAGGGCAGATGTTCCCACATAGTAATTGCTGACATAAAAAGCCGTTTGTCCCAGATACGTTTTTACAAATGTATTGTTGTCAGAAACTCCAACCACTCCGCCGCTTATGGCGTTCAATCCCGAAGAGGTTATAGAGGTGTTTGCAAAACAACCGAGAACGTAGCCTTCGTTATAGCCGCAAATACCGCCGACAAAAGAGAAATAGTTGCCTTCTGTACCGCAGGCCGCTGTTATTTCGCCATTCTCGCCGCATTCGGTTAGGGTAGCGTTTTCCGAGTTTACGGAGACTATTCCGCCTGCGTAAACGTACACGGTAATGCCAGAGCCGTTTATATCACCGTTGTTTTTGCATCGGTTTACAGCCTTATTGTTTGATACTGTGATACCGCCGATATAAACGTTTTCCGTTACGGAAGCGTCGATATCGCTCGTTGAGGCGTTAAGCGTGCCGTTGTTGACGCAGCCTATGATTGAACCGCCGTTTGTCACGGCAATGCCTCCGACGTTGGGATTCCAGTTGCCGTATGCGGTCGTTTGCGAAAGCGAGGCATTGTTCACGCAACCGTCTATAATGCCTCCCTCAAGATTTTCAGAAACAATACCGCCTATATCAGCCGTGACGGTGGTTACGCTCATGCTCGTCGATGTTGAGCAATTTAATACGGACCCGTCATTTTTTCCCGCTATGGCTGAAACGAAAGTGTTGACCGTATGGCTACCGTTCACGGTTACGTTTCCGTTTACGGTTACATTTGTTAATGTGCCTTCATTTTGTTCGGTCACTATAGAGATAAAACGTGATTGATTTTCCTTTTCGTCATCTTCGGTCGGCACTGTAAACGAGCAGTCAGCGCTTATCGCTGCGTCTGAAATTGCGCCCTTGTTTTCTTTTGTCAACAAAGAAATTGAATCACTCGCGGTTATATTTAATTCGCCAAAAACGATGTTAATATTACTTATTTTGCCATATAAAGTATCGATAAACGGAAATTCAGTGTTATTGATATATAGCGTATGCCCATTTCCATCAATAGTTCCGTAATACTCTGTTAAGTTTATTGAGTTGAGTGAGGTGTCTTTTGAAAGTATGCAACTGTCGTCCGTATGCAGCATTTTTATCAAAGCGTCGGCGGACGAAATCTTTATCGGGTTGTTTTCACTGCCATCTCCAAAACTGAACGCCCAACCTGTAAGCCCCGCTGAAAGCAATACGAAGATACCCAACAAAACCGACGTCAAAACTATAGTTAGAAGTTTCCTTTTGGGAAGATGTCGGCGGGAAATTTTTAGCCCTTTTTCAGTGGAGCGGGCGGTTCGTCCGTGAGTGACTTCGTAAATGTAGGGCACGGATTTTTCGTTTTCTGAACTTTCTGCAAAGAGTGATTGGTCGCCTTTATAAAATTTTTTCAGTTTTTCGTCGCTCTCCAAAACCGCCAGCATTTCGACGGGTGTTATCACTCTGTCACTATTGGCATAAAGCCGCAGACTTCTTCCGGCATGTTGTTTGAAAAGTTGATAGGCTTCTTCGTCTTCGTTAACAAAAGTGAAATCTTTGATTGAAATCAACTTTTTTTCATAGGCTTTGCTTATAGAACGCGCTTTATTAAGATAAATAAGCGACAATAGCGGAAAACGTCCGAAAGAAAGCGAGATGTAGCGCGCGTTGACAATTATCGCGTCAAAACTCTCTTTGTCGTCGGACTTTATCGCACAAAGGAGTTGTCTTGCTCCCTCTTTTAAGCCGTTGTCGATTTCAATCATATCTTATTTTTTTGTTTTTACTCCGCGTGAAGATGCCCAGCGGTCGAGCACGTCAAAGATATAGGCTTCGTTTACGTCATCGCTTTCGGCAACCTTTTTCAATGCACTCTGCGTTGCTTTGAAAGTTTCTACAAGCGTCAAAATATCGCCGTGCTGTTCGCTTAATCGACGGCTGATGTTCTCGTTTTCCTGACGTATGCTTTCGATTGCGCTCGTGTTAGAAAAAAGCACCCCGGCTACCTCTTTGTTTATATAGTCGCTTACACGCTGAACGTTTGTGTTGTAGTTTTCTAACGATTTTTGCAGTTCTTTGACGTTGTATCCGATTTTTTTCTCTTCCGTTATGT
>CAYIYN010000105.1:0-3717 GCA_964367645.1 uncultured Bacteroidaceae bacterium | reverse complement strand
CTCATTATGCCGCTTGGCATTACGGCACCGCTACGCGACTAGATGTGCCTATGCCGGCGCACTTTGGTCTGGTGCTCGGCGCTCACTTTCTCGCCGCCCTGCGGCTCGTGCTCGTAACTTCGTAATGAGTGAATGTGTAAAACCGCAATAAAGTGATGAGGAGCGTGAAAACTTGTTTTCAAAAGCGAGCGTGCAGCCCGAGAGGGGGTTCGCCGCCGAAATCGGCGGGCGCGGTAAAATACCGCGCAAATCCCTCCGTATGCAAACAAAAACCTGCCACCTCTGTGACAGGTTTTTGTTGGCGTACCATGAGGGATTCGAACCCCCGACCTTCTGGTCCGTAGCCAGACGCTCTATCCAGCTGGGCTAATGGTACATAGATAGATTTTTAAGCGTTGTCATTATAGGTCAGCCGCACATAAATGTCAACTGATTTGCTGATTGTTAGACCTTGAAAACTTGTTTATTTTTGATTGTTTATGCATTCGGTTTTTAGAGTTAATGCTTCCTTTTGTGCGTGAGTGAGAAGTTTTATGGCACATTCACGCTTTAGCGCATCGGATTTGTTGTCAAATCTTTCAAGGTAAACAAGCGTGACCGGGCGTCTGCCAAAGGTATATTTTGCGGCTTTGCCCGCATTGTGTGCGCATAATCGCCTTTCTATGTTATCGGTATAGCCACAGTAAAAGGTATTATCGGCGCACTTTAAAATGTATGTGTAGAAGTTCTTCATTTACACAATAATAGCACAAAAACCTGCCGACACTTGAATAAATTACTGTGATTTCTAAAAATTTATTTGCTGTTATTATGAAGAACAAACAGTGGTATTTATTGACATGGAGGTGCGTATTGTGTAGAATACACGAAGACCTTATCGTATCTTATCGTATGTGGTGGAGTCTGTCATAGAACTGCAATGTTCTATATACGGAGGTAACATGAGCGGCTTAACAATAGCCACAATAGTGATTTTTGTAATAACTTACATTCTCTTGCTGGTATTTCCAAAATGGCGTGCGGCAATAGCATTTGTAACAGCGATGATTTTCGTCGGCATTCATAGGATGTCGCCTTCGACTGTGTTTATAAATGCCATCGGCGGAAGCGGTCTGAACGTACTTATGATGATTGCCGGCACAATGGGACTGGTGGTGCTTTTCACCGATTCAAGAATGCCCGAAAAACTTGCCGATATGCTTGTAAAAAAAGCACCCAACGCTATGTGGGCAATTGTTTTTCTGTCTTTCTTTGCAGGACTGGTTTCGGCTTTTGTCGATAACGTGGCTACAGTTTTGATGATTGCACCGGTTGCCTTGGCAATGTGCAAAAAACAAAATATCAACCCTGTCTTGCCTCTTGTTGCCATTGCGGTATCCTCAAACTTGCAAGGTGCGGCGACTCTTGTCGGAGATACGACTTCGATAATCCTCGGGCAAGAAGCAGGAATGAATTTTGCGGATTTCTTTTATATGAACGTTGACGGCACCGGGCACGCCGGCATTTTCTGGGCAGTTCAAATCGGCGCACTTGCTGCAACTGCAACCTTATTTTTCTTGTTCAGAAAGGAAACAAACAAACTCACCATCGATGAAGAAGTTGTCGTAAAAGATTATGTTCCTTCTGTATTGATGCTTCTTATGGTCGTGCTTTTGATTATTGTGTCTTTCTTTGACAAGCCGGAATACACCAACGGTCTCATCTGCTGCGGCCTCGCTGTTGTCGGCGGCGTATACAGAGTGATAATGGAAAAATCCCCTCGTATGCTTAAAGAACTGGTTAAGGGAGTTGATTATACAACTCTGTTGCTGCTGTTCAGTTTGTTCATAATCATTCAAGGTTTGACCGAAGCCGGCATAATCGATATGCTGGCAGACCTCATTGCAAAACTCGGAGGCGGCAATTTGTTTGTCATCTACACGGTTATCGTGTTCGCATCCGTTCTTATTTCGGCATTTATAGATAATATCCCATACGTTATGACAATGCTGCCTGTTGTGACGCTCATCGCCTCCGATTTGGGTGCCTCGCCCTACGTCTTGTATTTCGGCCTTTTGGTCGGCGCTACCTTGGGCGGAAACATCACGCCTATAGGCGCATCTGCAAACATAACGGCAATCGGACTGTTAAGAAAGAACGGCTATGAAGTCAAAACACTGGAGTTTATGAAAATAGGCGTGCCGTTTACACTGGTCGCTGTGCTTTCGGGCTACGGTCTTATTTGGGCGTTTTGGTTATAAGATGCCGTACGTCAAAATGCTGTAATTGCTTAAGTTGCTGTTTCTGAATATAATTGCAGCCAGCCGTAAAAACAAACTTAGGGACATAGACCCAAGCACTGCGTAATATGAACAAAGCAAAGCAAGCTCTTTCAACTTAAAAACGAACCTTTTATCAAATTATAAATGTATCTATAATGCCCATCTAAAGCAAGACAAAATTGACTTTGGACGGGCATTATGCTATTATGACATAATAAATGTTTGCAGAGATAGGCTAAATGTCAGACTGTATACAAAACTGCGATATATTGAAAAATTTGGCGCATTCTCTGCTAAAAGAGGCGGAGCGAGGTTGCGCGCGCAAAAAAGAGATTGACAAACTCTTAAACTACCCCGAAATCAACTCCGACTATAACCAACTCGCCGCATTGCAAAAAGAACAACTGCCCCTTTTGCAATTATCGTCCGGTGCAGATGCTGTCAGGCTCGCTCTTGAACTATGCGAGTTGGAAGGACCGAAGGAAATGCTACTTGAAGAATTGTCAAAGTCGGTTCGTGCTCTTGCTGTTTTGGCAAGGAAAGCCAACGGCGAATTTCTTGTTGTCTTGACTGCGAAAAGCGGCGCGGAACGCTTTTTAGACTACCTAACTGATGAGTACTTAGTTTTTCTTAACGCATACAAAACTACGGCGATGCAAATAAACGAAGGCACGAAAGCAGATAGGCGTGTGTTTAGCGTCAGCGGAAATGATATGTCGTTTGAGTGCGGAGAACACCGTGTTTGTGACAATGACGGCTCCGGTTCGGTGTTTGTGGCGATTGCTCCGTACGTCAAAACAAAAGAAAATACTTTCAGCGAAAAAGACGTAAAAATAGAAGTCTTTCACAGTTCGGGAGCGGGCGGACAAAACGTCAATAAAGTAGAAACGGCAGTGCGTGCTTTGCATTTGCCAACAGGCATAACCACAGTGTGCCAAGACGAGCGCAGTCAACTGCAAAACAAAATCTGCGCGTTGGACAATCTGAAAGACAAAGTTAAGGAGTTTTACAAAATCGAAAAACAAAAAGAATTGGACTCGTTCATTTTAAAGGCGCAAACCGATAATAAAATTGTACGCAATTATAATTTGAAAACAAACACCGCATCAAACTGTTCTTTCCGCGAAGGGATAGCCGTGTCAACCTTGGAAAAAGGCTGGCTGAATTATTTGATTTAGACCGCGGTCAAAAGAGGAATTTTGCAGCAGACCAAACTGGACCTTGTTGTCGACACAACAAAAACATACCTTTTTAGCGACTCCGGACTCTTCCAAACGGAGGGTTTTATACGTGAGACGCATTTTCTTGCAGGGATGTGTTTCTTTTTGGAGAAAATTGCTCAAACCGTAATACTCAATGCGAAAAAAATAGAAAATTTGATAGGTCGCAGCGACACTTTTATGGTGAGCGCAAACGACGTATCCTTGTTTTTTAAATTTGGAAAAAGCGTTGATAG
>CAYIYN010000104.1:0-3718 GCA_964367645.1 uncultured Bacteroidaceae bacterium | reverse complement strand
CACATAAATAATGTTATGCGGAGTGTCTTGCCAAAGGTGCGCCGCAGTGTTAGAATGAAATTGACGGTAAAGTCAAAAGGAGAAAATATGGCAGACTTTTTTGAAGATCAGAACACAAGCGAAGACGATGACGATATAATCGTGCTTTATAACGAACAAACAGACAAAGATGAGGAATTTTATCACCTTGCAACTCTCGACGTGGAAAACAAATGGTACGTCGTTATGAAGCCGGTTGAAAAACTTGAAGATATCGGAGAGGACGAAGTCCTTATTTATGAAATCACGGAAGACAAGGACGGCAATACCTCATTTGAAGCAATCGAAGACGACGCAATTTTGCAAAAGGTTTTTGACGAATTTATGGCGGAAATCGACCGCTACGACGAGGAAGAAAACGAAGGTTAAAACCAAATTATTAATATCGAAAAAGCGGCGCAAGAGCAATGTTTGCGCCGCTTTTAATTTTAATTTTAATTTCATTTCTTGATGCAACCAAAAAATATTGAATCTCGTTAAAAAACCGCACCAATTTTCTTGCAAAAGTTTCTTATATATTATATAATCCCAAATACACCGCACACCTCGGTGGAGTTTGGAGTGTTCCGAAAGGTAGTTCAAACGACGAAGCCCTGGGAGGTAAAAACACACAAGGAGGACCATATTTATGGCCGTAACAACAATGAAAGCCCTGCTCGAAGCAGGCGTTCACTTTGGACACCAGACAAGACGCTGGAATCCGAAAATGTCAAAATATATCTATGCAACGCGCAATGACATTCACATCATTGATTTGCAAATTGCAGTGGATCACGTCGAAGCCGCGTATCAGTTTGTAAAGAGCGTGGCAGCCGCAGGAAAAGCCGTACTTTTTGTCGGAACAAAGAAACAGGCGCAAGAAGACATCAAGGCAGAAGCAGAGCGTTGCGATATGTTTTATGTCAACCAAAGATGGCTCGGCGGCACTCTTACCAATTTCAAAACCATCCGCACCCGTATCGACAGACTCAACAAAATTAACCAGATGGAACTCATCGGCGAATTTGAGTTGCTCCCGAAAAAAGAAGTTTCCAATCTTAAAAAAGAACGCGACGACCTTGAAAGAAACCTCGGCGGAATCAAAAACATGCGCGGTTTGCCCGGTTGCCTTTTTGTTGTTGACCTCAAAAAAGAGGAAATCGCAATCAAAGAAGCAATCAAACTCAATATTCCTATCGTTGCGGTGGTTGACACCAACTGTGATCCCGATCTCGTGGATTATGTCATTCCCGGCAACGATGACGCTATCCGTGCAATCAAACTTTTTGCATCCTTGATGGCAGACGCCGTAATCGAAGGCAGACAGGGCGAATCCTACACCGCACCCAAAGCGGTTGAAGTTCCGTTAGAAGAAGAAACGATGGCGGCAATCGAAGAAATTATCGAAGTCACTCCCGTCGTAGCGGAAACCAAAGAAGATGTAGCATTAACCCCCGAGCAAGCGCTTGAAAAAGCAATCGCTGAAAAGGAAAGCCAAGAAGGCTAATAAAAGGAGAAATAAAATGCCGTTTACAAGCAAAGACGTAATGGAACTCCGTGGACGGACCGGCGTTGGAATGATGGACTGCAAAAAAGCCCTTGTAGCCACCGACGGCGACATGGAAGCAGCAATCGATTATCTTAGAGAAAAAGGCATTGCAACAGCCGCAAAGAAAGAAAGCCGTATAGCCGCAGAAGGTATTGTTTTCGCTGCCAAAAACGAAAAAAAATGCGTACTGTTGGAAGTCAACTGCGAATCTGACTTTGTCGCAGGCGGTCCTTTGTTCAAAGAATACGTCGGAAAAGTTGCGGATTATATTCTCGCCAACGCGGCATCAAGCGTTGACGACGTTATCGCCGCAATGACACCCGTCACCAACGAATACGTTATGAAGATGGGCGAGAAAATTTCAATCCGCCGTTTCACCGTGTACGAAGAAAACAACTCAACCGTTGACACCTATATTCATATGGGCGGCAAAATCGGCGTTATGGTCGAGGCAAGCGCAGATACAAGCATGGAAGTGCTGCACGACGTAGCACTGCAACTTGCAGCCGCAAGCGCACAATATGTTGCAAAGAGTGATGTTCCTTCAGACGTTGTCGAACACGAGAAGAGCATTCTAAAAGCGCAATCTCTCAATGAACCCAATCCCAAGCCGCTGCCTATCATCGAAAAAATGATTGAAGGACGCATCAACAAATTCTTCAAAGAAATATGCTTGTTGGAGCAAATCTTTGTCAAAAACAGTGACATAACCATTGCCCAGTATCTAAAACAAAACGGAAACGCAGCAATAGTTCGTTTCGTCCGTTACGCAATGGGCGAAGGACTTCAAAAGAGAGAAGACAACTTTGCAGAAGAAGTTATGGCGCAAGCAGGTCTTAAATAATAAAAATTAAAAGGGAACGTAAACGTTCCCTTTTTTTAAAAGATACTTTTAATGAGGTGAAACATGGCCGATATTAAGTTCAAGAGAGTTATTATCAAAATTTCGGGCGAAGCGCTTGCGAGCGACAATGGGTTCGGAATCGATATGGATAAACTGGACAACGTTGTAGAGCAGATTTTGAAGGTACAAGGTCTTGGCGTCGAAGTTGGCATTGTAATCGGAGGCGGAAACTTTTGGAGAGGACGTCAAGCAGACACTGAAATGAACCGTACAACGGCAGACCATATGGGTATGCTAGCAACGGTAATCAATGCGCTCGCACTCCAAGAACTTTTGGAAAGAAAAGGCGCAGAAGTCAGAGTCCAAACGGCTCTAACCATAACCAAAGTCGCCGAACCGTACATTTTGAGGAAAGCAATGCGTCACTTTGAAAAGGGCAGAATTGTGATATTCGCATGCGGCACTGGCAATCCTTTCTTCTCGACTGACACGGGTGCGGCACTGCGCGCGGCGGAAGTCGGAGCCAACGTACTGCTCCTTGCCAAAAACGTGGACGGGGTATACGACAGCGATCCCAAACTCAATGCGGAAGCCAAAAAATTTGACAAACTTAGCTATATGCAGGTCATTTCCTTGGGACTTAAAGCAATGGACACCACGGCAATTACGATGTGTATGGACAACAATATTCCTATTATCGCGTTCAGCCTTATGGAAGAAAACAGTTTGGGAAAGGCGGTAACGGGAGAAAAAATCGGCACCTATATTGGCAAATAATAGATACCGACGTCAAAATCAATAATATAACGAACAACTGCAACAAAAAATATTAAGATATTACAAAAAAATATCAAGATATTACAAAAAAAATATCAAGATTGTACAACAAAAAAATAGAACGGACTTTTGTCCGTTCTTATTTTATCTTGCAATAAACGCGCGCGTTTGATATAATAAATTAAATATACTTTAGGAGGCGAATTATATGTCTTACGGCATTGATGATGTAGACCTGATTTTCGATGATATGCAGGAAAAATTTGAAAAAACAACCCAAAACTATGTGAATGAACTCAAAATGGTAAGAGCAGGGAGAGCAAATCCACACGTTTTGGACAAAGTCACCGTGAATTATTACGGTGTTGATACCGCACTTAACGCGATGGCAACCATCTCCGTGCCCGAAGCCAGACTGATAGTCATTTCCGTTTGGGACAAAAGCCAACTCAAAGCGGTTGAAAAAGCGATACTCGCCGCCAATATCGGCGTCACTCCCAACAATGACGGCATTGTGCTTCGTCTTGTTT
>CAYIYN010000103.1:0-3764 GCA_964367645.1 uncultured Bacteroidaceae bacterium | reverse complement strand
ATGGCAGTTTGCCTTGTTCTCTACGTCTGCCCCCAAATTGTCATACAGAGCAGACGCCGTCTGCGAAGTATCGCCTTTGGACTATTTTGCCAGTGAGTGAAGAAACTTCTTTTATTTCAAAAACTTAACAAAAAAACGCATTCACTGCGCTTTTTCACTTTCTTTATTTCATTCAATGTCTTTTTCTTCTTCCTTCGGTTGCAATGCATCTGCGGCTTGCTTGGCGATGATTTGCTCCGCAAGCGCTTTCTTTTGCTCGTCGGTCAACTCGTCCAGAGATGTTGGTTTTATGCCCTCTTTCTCTTTACGCTCCTCTTCGTCAAGTTTTGCCTTGTCTTTGACAAACCCAATCATAAACAAAATCAAAACGACCAAAAGAGGCAACACTATGACGGTAATAAAGCCGACAGGCTTTGCCATAAAGGTTCTAAACGCACTCATCACCGTAAGGCTTTTGACGTAAACGGCCTTGACGTCAGACGGTTGCAGTGTCCAGCTATCCTCGCCAACAGAATTATCGCCTTTTGTTTTTATGCCGATGATATTGCCATTATCGTCGCGCTCGATAGATTCAATCCGGTGCGTTTCGTTATAGCCTTTCAAATTTCCGCTGGGAGCGATAAAAGTTATGATTGCTCCTTCTTGAATGTCACTTTCCGTTGCGGCACGGCTCCATATCACCTCGCCTGCCATAATCGCTGGCTCCATACTGTCGGTGACGACGGAGTACATATAATACTTCCCGAAGAGTTTGACGTCGCTACCCGCTTTCTTTTGTACGATTGCCACGGCAATGACGAATATAAGGAAAAGGAAAACAACGGCAAGCAATACCGTTGAAATAATGTTGAAGATTTTTTTGCTCCTGCTTTTTTGTTGAGCGTTTTCTTTGTTTTCGGATTTTTTTATCATTGATTACAAAAGTTTCCCTTTGCATTTTTGCATTTAAAAGTCTTTTGGCTTTTGCTTAATCCAAATCTTCATTATCGGGTTTTCCGCTTATCTGTCCGCTTGTTTTGCGCTTTTCGCCGCTTTTTGACATGTTTGTCTTTTCGATGTTTTTCGACTCGTCAACAGTCGACTTGACAGCAGCCCTTTTAGGTTTGTCAAGGGTGCCGAGATTTGCACGTTGCTCGATAAAGGTATCGTCCAAAACGTCGGTGACGCCTTTTCGTTTGACGGGAGCATCGCCCACTTGCACCTTGTTTTCGTCTATGAGTTTGAAACTTCTGCCTATGCCGCTTGGTCGGTCATAGCGTTGATTGAGCGTGGTGTCGCTTAATGCCCAAGGGTCACGAGATGGCTGCGGTGCGGTCTTTTTTACGGTTTTTTGGACTTCCGTTGTTTGTTTCAAAACCTTTGTTTCAACTATTTGTTTTGATGCGACATTCGTCGGAACATCAACGTGTGCGCTTATCGATTGAGTTGCGCCAGTTTGGGTTGCCGCTGAGATTCCTTTTGTTTTTGCTGTCGGAATTATGTCGTTTATTTGCTCGGTGGTCGGTGCCGGTGCACTAAACTTTGTGAACAGAGTCAGTGCTTCATCCGAAGCGTTTATCTGCAATCTTATGGGAGCATTTTTCGATTTGTTGGGTTTGATAAAATTGCCGAGGTTGGCGCGCTGCTCGATAAAGGTGTCGTCCAAAACGTCGTCAATCGCCTTATTCTTCACAGGCAAATTGCCAACTTGAACTTTGTCTTCGTCCACTGCTCTTATAGCAAAAACTCTCGACTTTGCGGATATGTTCCACATAGGTCTGATTTCGTCGGATTCAACTTCTGTGTTTGCAATTAGTATTTCGCGCTTATCGACGTATGCCTTTCGGGCTTCTGCCTCTGCATCTTTTTTCGCTTTTATTTGCGCTTCGATGTCCACGGTGGGCAGCGACGGTTCTTCCGTTTCATCTTCTACGACCGCTTTCCTATCCCCTGCAAAGTAAATATTGCGTCCTGCTTCTTTGTGCTTTAAGCGCTCCATTTCTTCAATGCTACTGCGAATATTTGCGAGATCAACGTCGGTAAGTTCGAGTTTTTCGCCTTTTTTGACAAATAAATCTTTGTGCGCCTTTGCGAAGTCCAAGCTTTGAGCGGGCAAAACAGACTGTACCGCCTGTGCAAATCCACGCGTTCCAAGGAAAATTTGACCGGCGTCGCCCTCATTTTCAAGTTGTTCTCGGTGCGCTTTGAAGGCTTCGGCGCGTTTGAGCAGTTCTTCTGCGCGACGACGGATTGCCTCATTGCGCTCTTTCTCTTCGATTTCTTCTTGCTTGATTTTACGGTATGATGTTAAGCAACGGTCGATAGCGTCCTTAACGCGAGCGACTTCCTCTTGTTTGAGTTTGTCGTCGTCGGGGCGTTTGTATAACTTTCTTACGTCGAAAAGGTTTTGGTCAAATTCTTCCGCGTCTGGTTCTTCCTCGTCCGGCTCATCCTTTGGCGGTGCTTCGACTTCAACGTCCTTGTCAACGTCCTTTTCGATTTCTTCTTGTTCGATTTCCGGCTCAGGCGTTTCTTCATTTTCGCCTTCGGCCTCTTCGGGGGCTTCCTCCTCGTGCTCTTCTTCCTCTGGAGGTTTGACTTCCTCTTCCTTTTCAGCCTCTTTTTCAAGTTCTTCTTGGTCCAGTTTTTGAGCGTATTCGTCGCGTTGCAAATCATCCTTGCCAAAGTCTAAATCGCCGACTTTGAGCAAGTCCGTAAATTGGGCGTCTTCGAGGCTCATATCGGTTTCGTGCTGGTCGTAAAGACTTTCAAAGAGCATGGTGTTCAGCGTCACCATATCGCGAAGTTCTTGCTGACCGTCTTTGTTTATTTGGTATTCTTCAATGTCGTCCGACGTCGAAAAACCGCCCGTGGCCTGATAAGTTTCGATAAACTGCCAAAGGGTGAGTGCCTTTTTGAAGTTAGGCTCTTTCAAAATAACGTTTGTACGGGTAATAGGCGGTCTGACAGGTGCGGAATTTCTCATCGTTTTTGCAAAAGACGACGCCAAAAAGTCTGTAATAATCTTATCGATTTTTGCTATACGCTCGATTTTTTCCAATGTTTCTTGGTCAAGACGCATAACCTCGTCAAAAGATAACTGCGCCATATATTCAGTGCGGTAGGTTATCTTTTTTGTCGGCAAATTGAATTTGGTGTCCACGTCCAACTGCAAAACGTCCTGCGTTGCCGACGCTTTTTTGATTTTGTCGTACCTTATGGACACAAAGTCTTTGAGTTTTAGCAGCAGCGTATAAAGAAAACGGTTTTCGTAAATTTCAAAGGATTCTTCTTTTGTGATATTCAAAATCCTATTTGGCACAACGGTTCCGTCATCCTCGATTTTGCTTATCATGTTAGTGTGCTGAGCGAGGTGCTTTATCGATTCTGTCGAAATAGCCTTTGCAAGCGAAACGTCCACGATGTCCTCTTCCTGCACGATAAAACGACGCGGGTTACGGACAATGGTGTCGAGGTTTGGCAAAACTTCTTCAATGGTGTCAATCCAGTCAATATAAATGTCTTGAACAAGGCGTTTTTTAACAAGTTTAAAGTTCGCAATACCATCGTCAACACGCTTTTTATACTGGTCGTAAAAATCGTCGCCGTTTAGGACGGAGACTATTTTCTTTGCGTATTGAAGATATAATTCCTTGGTTAGCGCCATTATTTTTTACTTATATATTACGTCTGCCCCCAAATTAGTCTGCACTCACTCATTACGAAGTTCCGAACACGAGCCGCAGGGCGGCGAGAAAGTGAGTGCCGAGCACCAGACAGAAGTG
>CAYIYN010000102.1:0-3793 GCA_964367645.1 uncultured Bacteroidaceae bacterium | reverse complement strand
GCTTCGCGACTAGGTGTGCCTATGCCTGCGCACTTTTGTCTGGTGCTCGGCACTCACTTTCTCGCCGCCCTGCGGCTCGTGTTCGAAACTTCGTATTGAGTGAGTGCGTACTTCATTCGGGGGCAGACGTAGAGTACAAGCACACAAAATCTTGTCACTCTGAGCGCAGCCGAAGAGTCGCCTCTGGAAAAACTTTCAATGCAAGAGTTAACACGCACTTTCTCATTACGAAGTTCCGAAATAACCCCGAGCGAGAGTAAACACGTACTCACTCATTGCGAAGTTCCTTTCTGCACATTAATTTGCGTTATAGATAAATCGTGATTTTATTCTTCGATTTTTAGTTTTGCATTGCAGGATTTGACTATATCTCTTGGCAGTTTGACAACTTTCCTGTCATAAGTGACAAGTCCGTTGATTTCTTCTTCAACGTCGCTGACTTGCGTATAGACGGTTGCCGACAGCCCTTTTGCGATTTTGGGGGCAATCGTTTTTTTGTAAAGCGATTCAAACCCCGCGGCATACGCTTCGGGCTTTTTGTAGATACGATAGCCAAACGATTTGTCGGGGGAGTAGACGTGTCCGTCCGTCTTTATGGAATAACCGCCAAATTCACTAAGAACCACGCATCTATCGTCCTTTGGCACGGTGATTGGCTTGAAGTAGACATGCATGCTCTTTAACTCCGAACTGCCTTTGCCTTGGTCGTTCCAGCCGCTTACGCTGTCGACAATGCGAGTTGGGTCGATAGATTTCATCTCCTTGGTGATACGCACGCTGTCAAACTGTCCCCAGCCTTCATTAAACGGCACCCAAACGGAAAGTGATACGACGTTTTTTAGATAATTCATCGTAACGCGCAATTCTTTTTCATATTCATCTCTCCCGTCTTTGTTGGCGCGGGCAAATTTTTTGTAGGCTTGTTCGTTGTCGTCTTTTATGTGGTATTCAAAAAATGCCAAAAGACCTATATACAAAAAGTTGTATTTTTCGCCGCCGGAAACCAGGTCCTGCCAAACCAAGATGCCCTCTTTGTCGCAGTGATAATACCAGCGCAGAGGCTCTATTTTTATGTGCTTCCTTATCATATTGAAGCCCATACTTTTGACTAGTTTGACGTCGTATTCAAGCGCAGCGTTGGACGGGGGGGTGAGCATACCGTCCGACCAATAACCTTGATCCAGTACGCCCGTGTGGAAATACGGTTTGTTGTTAAGTCCCAACCTCTTAAAGCCGAGTTTATCTGTCACAATCGAAAACTTTCTCATTCCGAAATAGGATTTGACAATGTCGTCGCCAACCTTTATGGCAAGGTCGTAAAGTTTGGGGTTTTCGGGACACCAAAGTTCATAGGGCGGCATTTTTATGACAGCCAAATCGCCCGCGCATTTTTCGCTTGCAATCGGCTTGCCGTTGTCAAAAACGATAATATCCGCATCAACAGCAGTGGATTTTTCAAGTTTCAGCATCACTGTGCCGTCGTCGATATTTGGCACGATTGTGAAATCTTTTAGGTGAACCTTGGGTATGCTTTCAAGCCAAACGCTCTGCCAAATTCCCGATTGAGGAGTGTACCAAATTCCGCCGTTTTTCGTTGCCTGCTTGCCGCGAGCGTGATATGACGTGTCGACGGGGTCGGTGACGGTGACAAAGATATCATTTTCGCCCATTTTGATGGCTTTTGATATATCAAACTCGAAAGGAACATAACCGCCTTTATGTTCGCCGACAGCCTGTCCGTTCAAAACGACCTTGCACTCATAGTCAACCGCGCCGAAATAAAGAAGGGTAATATCATTCAAAAAGTCTTGGGGAACAGAAAAGGTACGGTGATAATAGAGAACGTCTTTGTCCGTGACGAGTGTACCTTCGGGCAGACCCGAAAGCAAACTTTCGGGAGAAAACGGAACCAAAATTTTGCCCTCAAAGCCGCCGAATTTTTCACTTTTGCGATATATTGCATAATCCCAACTGCCGTTTAAGGTGATATAACTGTTTCTTTCAAATTGCGGACGCGGATATTCCGAAAGGGGAGTATCGGTGACTTCAAAAGGGGTGTTCAGACGGATATGTCGATTCATAATATCTCCTCACTGTTGCTTATTTGCCGCCGCAATTCGCTTTATAATTGGCAAAAAGCAGGCAAATTTGTTCTCTCTTGCTCTTTGATTGACAATCAATCGGTTTTATATGTCAAATTTTTCGCTTATTATTTCTTTGCCGTCAAAAGATTTGATTTTAAATCCATCTATGCTAAGTTCCGCATAGGTTGGCGGATTGTTCTCAAGAGGCAAACCGACTGAGCCTACGCATACGTAGGTTACGCCGTTAATTTTTTGCATTTTTGGGACGTGGAAATGTCCGTAAAAAACAATGTCGCCTGACTTCACTCCCGATGGGGGATTGTCGATGTTGCGCTTGTGGCCGTGGGTGAAAAAAACCGTTCGTCCCTCCCAAGGCATGTCAAAATCGCCTATAATCGGGAAGTCCGAAATCATTTCGTCAACTTCGCTGTCGCAGTTGCCTTTTATGACGGTGACAAAACTCATTGCGTCGTTGAGCATTCGCGCCACTCTCATAGGGGCGTAGCCTTCGGGGAAAGGATTGCGCGGGCCATGATTGTAAATATCACCCAAAAGCACGACTTTGCAGTTTGGATTTTTTGCCATTTCAGCGTCGATAATCAAAAAAAACTTTTCAAGCCTTGCTGCGCTTCCGTGAACGTCCGATGCGATAAATAATTTCATAATGCAAAAATTTCCGTTTGTAAATTTGTTTGGTTTTGTTTTTCCGTCATCTTAATTGTCGTGATAATCTCTATCTTCCGGATAGTCACGGCGATAATCTTTGTCATTTGTTCTTTCACGATAATCCCTATCATCTCGACCGCGGTAATCTCTATCGTAACGGTCACGGTAATCGCGATCTCTGTCGCGGTCGCGATCGGGATAGTCACGATAGTCGCGGCGATAATCGTCACCGTATCGGCGGTCGCGGTCATAATCGACCTTGCGGCTGTCGGGTTGTTTTTTCATTGCACGTTTGTCATAGCCCGCTGTCTCGCGGTTGGGTTTGAAAAGCAAAAGCACGATGATGAGGGCAGGAATGATAATGCCGATTATGAGAATAATGCGCAGTATATTTGACGTGCCGCCACCGCTTACAGTGCCGGGTTCGTCATTCGGTGTTTGATTAAGCAGTCCTGCGCGCTCCGCCTGCGCTATGGCGTGATATGATACGTTGAATGAGTTGAAAGACGTTTTGGGCACGGCACCTAAACGAGATACATCGTCCTTTACCGCTTTGACGTAGAGATTGTCATCGATGTAGCCCATAAGTTTGACGGTCCAACCGTCTGACGTATTGACTGCGACACCGTCTACTGTTACGGATTGATTTGTTATCAAAAGCACGTTGGGTGCAAAGTTTGATGCCGTCACGCCCTCGTAGGCTTTGACGCTTTCTGTCGGAACGTCCTCTTTTGTGATCATGCAATCTTCAATGCCCATATAGTCTACCTGATAATAAGGCCACATTGTCGGGGTGAGTTTAACATAGTAACTTTCAGGGACGTAAAAGAGGATTGTGCCTGAAGTATCGTCGCGAATAGCAAGAGCGGAAGCACCTGCAAATTCGTTTCCGACAAGATTTTGCGGCTGTGCGCAGACGTACACCGCTTCATCGGCGTGCGCAACGTTTATCGGCGCGGAAAAAATCAATCCGATACTTAAAAGACATAAAATAATAGTGAGCGTGGCTGTCGATCTTCGCATAATTACCTTATTTTACTATA
>CAYIYN010000101.1:0-3797 GCA_964367645.1 uncultured Bacteroidaceae bacterium | reverse complement strand
CTTTTAGACCTGACGTGATATCTTCGGTCCACTTATTAAGTTGTGTGAATGTTAGGTGCGGGCAACCGAGGAATGCAAGTTTGGGTGACGCTTCTGCCTTTTTCCACATAACGGGATAACTCTTGTATACCCTTTCAAGTTCGGCGTCGTCAATTTCATAAACTTTTGCGTCATTTGCAATAAGTTTCTCGCCCATCTCTTTGGCTTCGGGAGTGATGCCGTCGATATGATAGAGGCCGACCGCGCCGTTTGATGCCGTCGCCGCGCCAAAATCTTTAAGATATCCGCTGACTTCTTCGGTCATTTTGTTCCCAAGCCACTTGTCGAGGCCGTAAACGTAAGGCACGTCTTCAACGACTTTCATGCCGATTGCACTGCCCAAAATTTGTGCTTCGGGCAGTTTTTTGCAGTTGACTTTGACAATCCAGGTGGCTTTTCTGCCCTTATCCGTCAACAAGCCGAATTCAGGAACGTAGCCGATTATAGAGCCGAACAAATCAATCATTCCGCTGTTACGGTTGCAACGTGCGCCCAATACGGAGTTTGCATAAACAACCGCGCTGCTTTCCGCCCAACTCAAAATATCGCCTTTTTTGGGAATATTGCCAACTTCGGGAAGATAGCAAGCGCAAGAGAAAGCGTTGGCGTCTTTCAAACCGACTTTTGTCATCAGTTCTTCATAGTGAGCCTGCTGTGAATACATTATCTTTGATAAAACCAATTTGTCAAGAGGATTGCATTTGACGTTTTTGTAGTCAATCGGACGCGGATCAACGGTGAACTTGCCTTTCGTTGTTATACCTGCGGCGACAAGTTCTTCCATCGTGCGGTATAGCGGTTTAAGCAAACCGATGCCGAAACTTGTTACCAAATGGCCTTCGTTATGTGTGACGGCGACCATACGTTTTGCACCGAATATCTCGCCGAACATAACAAGAGTTTCCATAATTTTGGCCTTTGTTGCGCCCTCTTTGCCGTCAAGTATCGCTTGTTGCTCGGGCGTCAATTCCATATTATATTTTGCCATATTTCCTCCTATAAGACTTAAATTTTTTTAAATGACCGAACATGCCCCCTCAAAAAGAGGGGGACAAGTCAGCCGTTTTTAATTGTATTAAATGGATAATGCTTTACGGTATGCGCCGCGTACTGCTTCAAACACTCTTGCGCCGCGGTAACTGTCGCCGACGTTATAGACCTCGGGGGCGGCGTTTTGCGCTACGCAGTCAAGATATAGTTTGTCGGTTGGTGCTACGCCCATTGCAAGCAAAACATAATCCGCTTCAAGTTCACGAGCAACAAACTGTTCTCTGTATGGTTTCAATGCATCGAGAGGGTTCACGATGTTTTCAGGCAAAATCGGACTCCAAGTGTTGTAAGGATTGGGGCGGGATTTATGCTTGTTTTCAAGCACCGTGACTTTGTTTCCTTCAATCTTGCACAACTTGGTGCAGTTAAGCAGTTCCACATTTGCTTTTTCAAGATAGTGAACAATATGTCCGCGGTTTGCGGTGCAAGTGTGATTCATAATATATTTCTGCATTTCAACCAGCTTTGTATCAATGCCGAGTTCGTATTTAAGCATATATGCGGTTTCCGCACCGACCACACCACCGCCGATGACAACGATATTCTTTGCGCCCTTGACCAATTCGGGATTGTTGAGCACGTCAACGGCAAAAAGTACGTTTTTATTATTGATGCCGGGTATAGCCTTTTCCGGAGGACGGCACTGTCTTGCTCCGCTCACTGTCAAAATCACGTCATAGTTGCCTTTGACGTCGTCAATTTTGACTTCCTTGCCGAGTGTCAGTGTGAAGTTTTTGTCTTTTTTCATTTCTTCGACGCAGTGGTTTAGGTATGCAAGGTAATTGCGCATATCAAACTTGATTTTCGGCACGGACGCGGGATTGATTGAGCCGCCGACTTTGGTGTCTTTTTCAAACATATCGACTTTATGACCGCGCTTTAGCAGAACTTCTGCCGCAACTATACCGGCAGGACCGGCACCGACAACGGCGACTTTTTTGGATTTTGCGGCTTTTGCAATTTCCGCGGGAAGTTCCTCTTCAAACGCTGTTCTTGGGTTGACTGCGCATTGAGGATGTCCGCCTTCGACAAATTCGTTCAAGCAACCTTCTTGGCAACCGATGCAAGGGCGAATGTCCGCGCATTTTCCGGCGTACGCTTTCTTAGGCCATTCAGCGTCTGCAAGAAGAGGTCTGCCGAGCATAACCATATCGCACTTTCCGTCGCGCAGAGCCTTTTCGGCAAGGTCGGGGTATCCCAATTTGCCGACTGCGACAACGGGTACTTCCACACCGAGGTTGGATTTGACGTTGTTATCTTTGAAATATTTCTTTGCCATTTCCGCAATTTCAAGGAAACAGCCTGCAGGCATACTCGCAGGAGGATGCGGCAACCACCAGTTGTCGTAGCAACCGAGGTCTATATCAAAAATATCCACGCCGGCTTTGACGAGTTCAGCCATGTACTTAAGCGTTTCTTCCGCCTTTCTTTCGTTGATAAATTTGTTGAGATAAACACCGCTGCCTTTTTTCATAAGGTCGCCGTATGTGGCGTTCAATGCAACGGATATGTCAATACGGTACATTAATGGGAAGCACGGGCCGACTCTCTTGCGCATTTCTTTGACAATATCCACGCCGAAACGCATCCAGTCGGAATACTTGCCGAATTTGCGGCGGTTGAAAGCGGTGTTTGTGCATTGTTCAAGCAAATATCCTTCGTGACCGTGCAGATACGCGCCGTCGAGGTTTGCCGCTTTGGCATCCGCTGCCGCTTGTCCCGCATTCTTGATAATCTTGTGCAGGGAGTGGTCGCTTAAAGGCACACACGGCACGTCGGGCATATACCAGTTGGGGTTTAAGCTCGAACTTCTGGGCAGTGCTTTTTGCGTGATCAAGCATTGAGGATTGCCGACTCTGCCAAGACCCGGAGTAAGTTGAATGAAAAATGCTGCGCCGTGTGCGTGGCACATTGCGGCAAGATCTCTCCATCCGACGTATACGGTGCGGCTGCGGTCAATTCTTGGAAAATAGCTTAAATCTCCAAGTTCGATAAGCGACTTATCAATGCCGAAAGAAATCGGAACCAGACCTGAGGTTATAAGTCCCACTCCGCCTTTGGCGCGCTCTTCAAAATACTTTAGCATTTTAATGTTGGGGCGTCCCGTTTCCTCACACATGTCGATATTGCCCATAGGCGCCATGACCAGACGGTTTTTTATGGTCAGTTTGCCTACTTTTATGGGAGAGAACATCGTGTTATAAGGATAGAGTTTGTCGGTCATTTCCGGAGAGGAAAATCCCTTGTTCCACCAATCGCCGTAGTTATCGCACAATTGCTGAATTTTCTTTTCATAATCGCTCATATACATCTCCTTTTTGCAGTTTTTCAACTGAATTGTTTATCAATTTTTCTACTACACAAGACTTTATCGGCTCTATTTTATCTTGCGAACCGCAACGTCGAATGCCGCGCCGGTTGCATCGGCGATTCTGCCTACTCCACGAGCATCACCGATGACGTAGACACCGCCATCGTATTTGCCTTCAAGCGCTTTGGACAGTGTGTCGACAGAGCGTGCACCGAGAGAAAGTACAACTGCGTCAAAGTCATAATGAATTTTTTCGCCGCACTCGACTGCAAGTTTTGGAAGAGCGCGTTTGCCCGCTGCAAGGTCTTTTTTGTAGTTGGGATTTTTCTCATAGCGGACGGGACAGAGCGTTATACCCTTTTCGTCGATACAGCACAATTTTTGAGAAACAATATAC
>CAYIYN010000100.1:0-3813 GCA_964367645.1 uncultured Bacteroidaceae bacterium | reverse complement strand
TCCAAAGGCGATACTTCGCAGACGGTGTCTGCTCTGTATGACAATTTGGGTGCAGACGTAGAGAACAGGCAAACTATCGAACATGAAGGGGTTATGGAACGGGCATTTTTATCCTTGATTTGTGCGCGCGCGTGTGGTAAAATGTTTGATTGTGAATAACTGATGAGGTGTCTGACTTATGGCAATTAAAAAAGAAAAGAAAATTGCGATTTTAACCAGCGGAGGAGATTCTTCCGGCATGAACGCGTGCATCCGAGCAGCGGCTCGATACGCTATGAAAAACGGCTACACCGTTTACGGTGTCCGTCACGGATTTGTCGGGCTGATTGACGACGATATATTTGAAATGCAATACGGCAGCGTCAGTAATTGCGTGCACACGGGCGGCACAATTTTGCGCACCGGCAGAACGGATGAATTCAAAAAACAAGATGTCATAATCGCGGCAGCGCAAAATCTATTAAGACGCGGATGCGAAAATTTGATAGTTATAGGCGGCGACGGTTCGTTTAGAGGTATGAATGACCTGCACGAACTTACAGATCTTAAAGTAATAGGAATCCCCGGAACTATCGACAACGATATGGGTTATACCGATTATACAATCGGGTTTGACACGGCTTGCAACACCGTTCTTGACGCAATATTGAAACTGCGCGATACCATCACTTCCCACGACCGCATAATGGTGCTTGAAGTTATGGGACGTCGTTGCGGAGATATCGCATTATACACCTCACTTGCAGGCGGCGCAGAATATGTGATCGTGCCCGAAGCACCCGTCAACTGCGATGAAATTGCCGCAAGTGTGAAAAAAGGCTTTGATAACGGCAAGACTTCCACAATAATCGTGCTTGCAGAGGGAAGAAACGACATCAAGGTGGAACTTATGAAAAAAGTCGGAGATGCAACCGGCAGAACAATCAATCATATAGCGTTAAGTTATATTCAACGCGGCGGTATTCCTTCAATGTTTGACAGAGTTCTCGCCTCCCGTATGGCAGTCCGCGCTGTGGAGCTTATTCAAGGCGGTCAAAGCGGCAGGGTTGTGGGGGTCAGAGGCGGCGATATGATTGATATGACAGTCGCAGAAGCGCTTGCAATGCCAAAAGTCTTTGAAGAACAAATCTATAAGATTTCCACTCAAATATCCAAATAACACTCTTTATTTCGCCTTAGGCGATAAGTCAAAATACTCAAGGAGAATAAATATGAAAAATTTGGTCGGAGCATGTATGTTCGGACAGAGCGGAGGTCCGACTTCCGTCATCAACAGCAGCGCGGCAGGTGTATTTACCGAAGCGCTTAAACAAAAGAAAATTACCGCAGTCTACGGCGCAGAGCATGGCATCGTGGGAATTTTGGGCGAAAAGTTTTTCGATATGTCCAAAGAAGACCCAAAGGAAATCGAACTCCTTAAATACACCCCGTCAAGCGCATTGGGTTCCGCGCGCTACAAATTGAAAGACCCTTCGGTTGACGAAACAGATTATAAGCGCATTTTGGAAGTGTTCAAAAAATACGACATTCGTTATTTCTTTTATAACGGCGGCAACGACAGCATGGACACTTGCAACAAAATCAGCAAGTATTTGCAATCAGTCGGTTATAACTGCAATGTCATCGGCGTGCCGAAAACCATAGATAACGACCTTTACGGCACCGACCATTGCCCGGGCTATGCCAGTGCTGCAAAGTATATCGCAACCACCATTATGGAGTGCAACCTCGATGCCAAAGTCTACAATTTCGGACTTGTGTGCGTTATGGAAGTTATGGGGAGAAACGCAGGCTGGCTCACCGCCGCTGCGGAACTCGCCAATTATAAGGGCCTTGGCGCGGATTTGATTTATCTGCCCGAGATGCCTTTTAGCGTTGAAAAGTTTATCGAAGACGTCAGGCATGTTTGTGCGCGCAACGAAGGCAAGTGCCTAGCCGTTGTCAGCGAAGGCATCAAAGACAAAGACGGACACTATATCAGTGAAGGCAAGGTTGGAGCAAACGACCTTTTTGGTCACGCGGAACTGGGCGGCCTCGCCGCAAGACTGGCATCCCTTGTCAAGACCGAACTCAACGTCAAAGTTCGTCCTATCGAACTTAGTCTTATGCAACGTTGCGGAGCGCATCTTGCAAGCAAAATCGACGTGGAAGAAGCGTTTGCTGCAGGAGAATTTGCAGTGAAGAGCGCAGTTTCGGGAGAAACCGACAAGATGGTCATCTTCGAGCGCGATAATTCGGCAAGCGAATATACCTCCAAGCCCGTGCTTATGCCCCTTGAACTCGCCGCCAACACCGAAAAAACCGTACCGCTTGATTGGATAACCGAAGACGGCACCGGCATCAGCGAAGAGTTTGTCAAATACGCTCTTCCTCTCATTCAAGGCGATGCCAAAGCGCCCTTAGAAGAGGGATTGCCTAGGTTTGCAAGACTGAAAAAAATCTACGCCCAAAAGTAAACTGCGCTATTTACGCCCTTTTGCGTGATACCCAAGGAGTTGTCATTGTCGCGTACGATTGTGTACGCTAGGCAATTCCAAAACCTTGTGTAACACTCAAAATCATCATAAATATCGCAGTTTACCAAATAGCACAATGCGAGAGTGAATACGCACTCACTCATTACGAAGTTACAAACGCGAGCCGCAGGGCGGCGAGAAAGCGAGCGCCGCGCACCAGACAAAAGTGCGCAGGCATAGGCACATCTAGTCGCGTAGCGGTGCCGTAATGCCAAGCGGCATAATGAGGCGACGATACTTAATGTGCGAGAGCCGAGTGTGTCCCCGCCGTAAGGCTCGCGTGGGTCCCTTTAGGGGGGACGCGATTGGGGAAACACCTGAGGAAGGGGGAACTTTCAAGACACTAGGAAAGAGGGGGCATCTAAGATAAAAAGAGTGAACCCGCACTCGCTCATTACGAAGTTGCGAAATAACACTGAGCGATAGTGAACCCGCACTCACAAATTACGAAATTACGAAAAGGAAAAATATAAAAAACATTGGGGGGAGTTATGAGTTATAAAGAAGAGAAAATAGTAGAGTGTGAAAAGCGTCAGACAGCGCGTATTCAAGCGCGGAAGCCGATTATGGCGTTTGTCTTTGATACAGTTGAAGAAAGCCGCGCGCTACCAAACGGAAAGACACCTTTTAACGATGAAATCAAGGTTGTCAAAGATGTTGTTTATAAGGAAATCGACGGCAAAAAACTGGTGATGGATATTTATATACCGTCCCAAAAAGTCGCAGAGAAATCGCCGGTGGTTTTTGATATACCGGGTGGCGGCTGGATGATTCACAATCGCTTGCGCCGTGACGGATACGCTAGGCTTTTTGCCACGCTCGGAGCCGTCGTTTGCCTTATTGATCACCGTTTGTCCCCGCAGGTTTTCTTTCCTGAAAACTTGAATGACGTCATTGACGGACTCAACTTTCTCACTAAAATCGCCGATGAATATTCACTTGATACGTCCAATGTGACAATTACGGGCGACAGTTCCGGCGGGCATCTCGCCGCTTGCGCCGCGTGTGCGTCTATGTCCGAAGATTATCGCAAAAAACTCGGACTTCCCGAAATGGAGGTCAAGCCGAAAAAATGTATTTTCATAAGCGGTGCTTTCAGCTTTGAAACTATGTACCGTATTCCTTTTACGCATTTATTTATGGTGCGTTATTTTTGCGGCAAGGGCAGTAGAAAAGCCTACCGCAACTGGGAACTTTACAAAGAATCCGATCCCTACAATTATATAAGCAAGGATTTTCCCGAAACTTTCAACAGCGGTGGCGGTTTGGATTTGCTCTGCCTCGGCAAAGCAAAACG
>CAYIYN010000099.1:1228-3868 GCA_964367645.1 uncultured Bacteroidaceae bacterium | reverse complement strand
ATTTGTAAATAATAAAATATTCTGTTTAAGCCGAATATCGGTCAAAAAACAAGTTAATTCCAAGAATTACAAGACTAAAAAGCCAATTTTGAGTAAAGTTGTTTATCCCAAAACAGTCGCAAAAAACACTTAGCGTATTTTACATAATTTTACAATACACGTTTGGTGTTTTCAGTTTGATGTTTAGAGGTCGTCTGCGTCTTACTGCGGTTCGTCCAGAGGGAAGGTGGGGTTGCCCGTGTAACTGCCGTTGGGGTCAAAGTGCGAATTTTTTATTTCTTCCGCTGTTTCATTGCCGTTTATGAGTGCCTTTCTTTTGTTGCTCTTTTTCTTTTTTTTGCTCATATTTGCTCCTTAAAAGTATAAATTGATAATTCTATTCTTTGCAGTTCATAAAAAACAATACGCTCTTGCAATTTCGCCTGCATTTGCTACAATATATCGGTGAGGTCATTTATGTACGATTCAGATATTCTCATCAAAATACTCAATGAGGAATTGGTGCCCGCACTGGGCTGTACGGAGCCGATTGCAATCGCCTATGTTTCGGCACGGGCGCGCGAAGTTCTTAACGCAATGCCGACAAGAGTAGTCATTGAAGTCAGCGGAAACGTATTGAAAAACGTGAAAAGCGTGGGAGTGCCAAACACCGACGGACTTTGCGGAGTTGATGCCGCGTGCGTTGTGGGAGTGCTGGGGGGAGATAGTTCTTTAAATCTTGAAGTTTTAAAAAACGTTACAAGGGAGCAAGTTGCATTGGCAAGAATACTTTTAGAAAAAGGTTTTTGCACGATTAAGCACCTTGATTCCAGTGAACCTTTGCATATCCGCGTCACTGCGTCAACTTCGGAGCACGAAGCAGTTGTTGAGTTGAAACACGGCCATACGGAAATCGTGCTCGTATCTTTGGACGGCAAAGTTTTGTACCAAAATACAGCAAAGAGCGATTTTTTGGTCGATATAGACTGTACTCTCAAGGACATTTTTGATTTTGCCAATGAAATAGATTTAGACCTTGTGCGAGATGTCATAAAACGTCAAATAGATTGCAATTATGCTATCTGCCGCGAGGGATTGAAAGAGAACTACGGTCAAAATATCGGCAAAACCCTTATAAACATCTACGGGAACGAGGCTAAAATTACAGCGCGCGCACTCGCAGCGGCTGGCAGTGACGCAAGAATGAGCGGCTGCGCTCTTCCTGTGGTCATAAACAGCGGCAGCGGAAACCAAGGTATCACTGTTTCCATTCCGGTTTTGGAATTTGCTCGTGAATCAAAAGCCGACGAAGAAACGACTTACCGCGCGCTGATACTTAGCAATCTTGTGGCAATACATTTCAAACAGGGCATGGGCAAATTATCTGCCTTTTGCGGAGTAGTCAGTGCAAGTTGCGGCGCAGGTGCAGGGATAACATACCTGTTCACAAAGGATTTCGATATGATTTCTCGCACGATAACCAACACGATTGCCAACGTTTCGGGTATAGTCTGCGACGGTGCAAAAGGCAGTTGTGCGGCAAAGATTTCCTCCGCGGTCGATGCTTGTATTCTCGCTCACTTTATGACAATGAGCGGAAATGTCTTCAAGGATGGTGACGGTATCGTGAAAGGCGACATCGAAAAGACAATACAGGGCGTTACGCGCATTGGTAAAGATGCGATGAAAGAAACTGATAAAGAAATTCTCGATATCATGTTCGACGATTACAAGAAAAAATAAATTTCACATTTAGTATTATATAAATGTTGATTTCCAACTTTCGTATAGTTTGTGTTCTTAATATTTAAAAACTGAAAAAAAATACCCTATACAAAGTATAGGGTATAATTTTGGTGACCCACCGGAGATTCGTAGGCAAGGCCAGCGGAATGCGGAACAGCTAGACACCTTACGCAAAAATGGGTAGGGCACTCTACCGCCGATATGACGGAGCAGGTTTATACTCACGTAAACAGCGATTTTGAAAGTATAGAAATAAATAATTACAATAGGAGGATAAAAGATATTTATAGTCAAGAAAATCGGGTCATTAAAAACTGAAAAAATACCCTATACAAAGTATAGGGTATAATTTTGGTGACCCACCGGAGATTCGTAGGCAAGGCCAGCGGCCTGCCGTAGTAGTGAAGCGGGGGAGTTTACTCACCAAGCAAGCGTCAGTCCGGACCCCGGAGTTCGCGCGCAAAATTGCGCGGCGTTGTTTTACAACGCAAATCTCCGCTGTGTAAAACAAAAAAGCACCGCATTGGTGCTTCTTTGTGGTGACCCACCGGAGATTCGAACTCCGGACCATCGCATTAAAAGTGCGGTGCTCTACCAGCTGAGCTAGTGAGTCTTATAATTGGCAGGGGTAGCAGGATTTGAACCTACGGATGACGGAATCAAAATCCGTTGCCTTACCGCTTGGCGATACCCCTATGAGTGTGGGGTGAGTGATGGGATTCGAACCCACGACCTCCAGGGCCACAACCTGGCACTCTAACCAACTGAGCTACACCCACCATGGCGAATTTTTCGGGATGGTGCTTGTCAGTCACTCCCTTATGCCTCGCCCAATGGCGATTTCATCGGGATGGTGTCTTTCAGTCACTCCCTTATGCCTCGCCCAATGGCGATTTCATCGGGATGGTGTCTTTC
>CAYIYN010000099.1:0-1128 GCA_964367645.1 uncultured Bacteroidaceae bacterium | reverse complement strand
AGCCACTCCCTTATGCCTCGCCCAATGGCGATTTCATCGGGATGGTGCCTTTCAGTCACTCCCTTATGCCTCGCCCAATGGCGAGCCTGAAGGGATTCGAACCCCCGACACACGGCTTAGAAGGCCGTTGCTCTATCCTGCTGAGCTACAGGCTCAAGTTTTTTTGCGGTGATGGAAAGGCCGATATGTTTCCTTGTTTTGATTTCAACCGTGTTTTGCTTTAAACCGTCTGTGGCGGGCTAAAAGCCTATCAGTGCGACACGTTTTGCAACCAACTGTTTCTTGCTGCCCATCATGCGCGTTTTCTTGGAGCGGGTGATGGGAATCGGACCCACGCAACCAGCTTGGAAGGCTGGGGCTCTACCATTGAGCTACACCCGCAAGTAAATATTTTATTCTGTCCGATTCGTATCACCGTGATGGTAATGCCGATTGGTTTCCGCGGTCAATCTGCGCAATATTTCAATTTTGACGCTTGCAAATTCTAGCATATTGGAATTGCATTGTCAACGATTTCACGACAAATCTACGATTTTTACAACGTATTTTTCTTTGGTTATAACGCAGTATGCGTAGGAGGGCGTTCCGCACGTCGGATTGTAGAGCGCACCGGGGTTTACAAAGGTAATTCCGTCCTCTTTTGCAATCTCACTTTGGTGTGTATGTCCATAAAAAACAAGGGAGCAGTCTAACTCTTTTGCCCTTAAATATAGACGTTGTAAGCCTGTTTTTACACCGTAACGGTCGCCGTGAGTTAATAAAACTTTGACCCCTTCGATTTCAATCGTTGTTTCTTTTGGGAATCCTGTGTTGTCACAGTTACCTTCAACGGCATATAAATTTTTGCAAAAGAGTAAATCTCCCAGTTTTGAAATACCGTCGCCGAGGAACAAAAAATAGTCGCTCTCACATATTACGCTTTTCAATCTTTCGGAGATTGTCGCGTGGTGTATATCTGAAAGGCAGACTATCGTTTTCATAAAAAATCACCTAACTGTCGATTTCTTTCAGTTTTTTAAGCATCGCTTGTAATGCGCGGCCTCTGTGACTGACCGCGTTTTTTTCGTCCGCAGTTGCTTCGGCAAAAGTTTTTTGAAGTTCGTAACTGAAAAAAACAGGATCGTATCC
>CAYIYN010000098.1:0-3929 GCA_964367645.1 uncultured Bacteroidaceae bacterium | reverse complement strand
GGCAGAAACAAGGTCGCTTTCCGTACCGTAATCTGCACCAGCCCCGATGTTGTCGAAAAGTTCAAAAAGACGGAAAATTACAAAAAGCTTATGGCAACTGGTGCAAAACTTACAAGCATCTGCCCGCTTATGTACACCAACAATCCTCTTACACACGGCAGAGCAATCGCAACTTGCAGCAACAAACTGCGTACTTATTCTATGGCAAAATATTATAAGTCGAATGATTTGTTGAATTTGATAGTCGGAAAGGAGGCAAAATAATATGAAAACCTTTAAAGGAAGAGTTGTTGCAGGCGGCAACTGGAAGGGAGAAGCGGTTGTTTCTCATCAGGGAATGAACACTCTCGCGTCCTATCAAAAGAGCGCCATGGGTTTTAAAGAAGGCAAAATCAACACTATAGTCGTTTCCGACCAAAACAACCCCGATTTGTTTGGCAAAGAAATCACGGGAAAGGCGTTGTGCCTCCCTGTCACAATAGGCTCGACAACCGGCGGAATGGTCATTCAAACCGTGTGCAGTATGAAAATCAATCCCGCGGCTTATCTGTTTAGCGAACATATTGATTCTCTTGCGGCAAGCGGAATAGTGCTTGCAAAGATATGGGAAAACAGTGACATTATCTGCATCGACAAACTTGGTGCAAAGTTCCTTGAAACTGTCAAAACCGGCGACCAAATTGAAATCAAAGAAGACGGTACTGTGAATATCATTTAATTTTAGAAACACTAAAAAATTCGTTTATTTGCAAAACAAACGATTTAAGATTTATAGCAAAAACCCGCTATCTAAGCGGGTTTTTTGTTTCTCATTATTTTATTTTTGAGGTTGTTATTTTTTGATTTCGCTGACAAATTCTTCAACTTTGTCGAGTGCTTTTTTGATGTTTTCAATCGAGTAGGCGTAGGAAATGCGAAGGTGATCTTTTCCGCTTTCGCCAAAGGCGTCGCCGGGAACGAGTGCCACGTTTTTGGCCTCCAAGAGTGCAAGTGCAAACTGTTCGCCCGTCATACCTGTGGATTTGACACAAGGGAAAGCGTAGAACGCTCCGCGCGGTTCAAAGCAGGTGAGTCCCATTGCGTTAAGGCGTTTGACAAGATATTTACGGCGCTCGTCATATTGGCGGCGCATTTCTTCAACTTCTGCAAATCCGTTTTCAAAGGAAGCATTGAGTGCGGCAAGAGCGGCGTACTGTGCGGCTGTCGGTGCGCACATAATGCCATATTGATGCAGTTTGTACACAACGGAAATAATTTCTTTGGGGGCGCATATGTAACCTAGCCTCCAGCCTGTCATGGCAAACGCTTTTGAGAATCCGGAAAGCACAATTGTGCGCTCTCTCATGTCGTCAAGCGATGCGATTGAGGTGAATTTAAGGTCGTTATACACAAGTTCGCCGTAGATTTCGTCGGAGAAAACAATCAAATTGTTCTTTTTGATAATAGGCACAAGTTTTTCCAAATCCGCCCTTTCCATAACTCCGCCTGTGGGGTTGTTGGGGTAGGCGATAAGGATACCTTTAGTCTTTTTCGTGATGGCTTTTTCCATCGCGTCGGGCATAAGTTTAAATTCGTTATCAAGGGTGCATTTGACCGCGACAGGAGTGGCACCCGTCATTGAAACGAGGGGAGAATAGCACACAAAGCAAGGTTCCGGAATAAGGATTTCATCATCGGGGCAGCAGATTGCGCGGAACGCAAGGTCAATGCCTTCGCTTGCGCCGACAGTAAGGACAATTTCGCTTTCGGGAGCATAATGCACGCCGATGAAGTTGTCAAGATACTTGCTTATTGCCTTTCTAAGGTCCATAAGTCCGGCGTTTGCGGTGTATTGAGTTTTGCCGTTCAAAATACTGTCGATTCCCGCTTGTGAAAATGCTTTGGGAGTGATAAAGTCCGGCTCACCGACTCCCAGAGAAATGCAGTCTTTTCTTGTTGAGGCAATCTCGAAAAACTTTCTTATGCCGGAGGGTTTCATGTCGCGTGCGACTGGGTTCAGTACATTGAAATAATTTATCATAATCCACCTTAATCTGCGCTTTTTGTGCGAGTATTTTTCATCAAATGCAATATAGCACCAAACGATTAACTTTTCAACTATTTTTTGAAATATGGCGCAAGAAATTCCACAGTTTTTCTGAGAATTTCTTTTCCTTGTTTTTCTATGGTTGCGATTGGCCATGCGTGTTGAGAAAGCAACCCTTTTCCGCCAATCAAAAGATACGGCGTGCCGATTGATTCAAATATCTTTTGCATAGCAAAAGCCTCATGGCGCAAAAAGTCGTGTTCTGCGTAAATGAGAACGGTTGGAGGAAATCCTTCGGCGATTGTGGGGGATAAAACTTTGATTTCGTCTTTGTCTTTTCCGGCGTGGATTTCTTTGTAGTGATAGCCTGTGAAGGCGTTCAGCATATACTTCATTCCGGGGAATTTGCTATATACAAGCCTATTTATGTCAACTGCGCCGCAGTTGCTGATAAGTGCTGTAATTTTGAATTCATCACGATGTTTGAAATCAATGCCGAGTTTGTCATAAAGGGTATGATCAAGCGTCATTGAAGTGATATAAGAAATGAAATATCCGCCCGCGCTTTCGCCTGCCATAAGGACTTTTGACATATCGATTTTGTATTCTTCGGCGTGGTCGTACAACCAGTCGATTGCCTTGAACAGCTGTTTGAACTGATCCGGAAATGTCATCATAGGCGCATACTGGTAGCCTACGTTTGCCGCAAAGAAACCTCGACTTGCATATTCTTGGCAGTAGGTGTTTCTCATATCTAAAAGTCCGCTGCACCAACCGCCACCGTGGATATACAAAAACAACGGTTGAGTTTCGCGCTCCAATTTATAACTTAGATTGAGCGTTTCTCTCGGACCGTCGCCGTATTTTATGCCTTTGACAAGCACTGTCCCTTCTGCGGGTTTGCGTTGGATGATGGCTTGTGCTAAAAGTTCCGTACCGTTCATAAAAAAGCCGCCGATTCTGCCTTTTAGATATGCAATTTTTTTCATTTGATTACCATTCCGATTTTTTATTCTATTTTACACTAAACACTCATTTTTTTCAAGTATAATTAATTTGGTATTTATTTAATAGGGCAACAAAAAATATAACATACGTGATGCCAAACGACTGTCGGCATAATATGTTGATATTAATGTGGATTTGTGTTAAAATACAACCGAGGTAAATGTATATGAAAAAAATGGTTTCTATAATCGGCGACAGCAAAATAGAAAATGATTCTGACAAGTATAAGTATGCTTTTGAAACCGGCAGAGAGCTTGTCAATCACGGATACAGAGTTGCATCGGGAGGGCTTTCAGGCATTATGGAAGCCGCCTTTTTGGGTGCTAAATCTTCAAAATTTTACACCGAAGGCGACACCGTGGCGATATTGCCTATGTTTGATAGAAAAGCAAATACCGAAGGCGATATTGTCATCGCTACGGGGCTTGATATATACCGTAACGTAATCGTTGCAAACTCAGACGCGGTTGTTATGATCGGAGGAGGCAGCGGAACTCTTGCCGAGTGTGCAAACGCATGGCCTCTAAAGCGTCTTATCGTAGCGTTTGAAAACGTTGACGGTTGGAGTTCAAAAGTTGCAAACACCCGTTTAGATTATCGAATTCGTTATCCGGAAATCCCCGAAGACAAAATTTTCGGTGTAAAATCTGCCGACGAGGCTATTGCGATAATCGAAAAATATATCAACCACTACACGAGCACTCACACTGGCATCAAAAACGGAGAGTAGCTATATCGTATTTTTTATAGTTATATCGAATTTTTTGTAGTTATACCGAATTTTTTGTAGTTATGTCATATTTTTTGTAAACGACAATAATTTTAAGTTCATAGTGAAAATAAAAAGCGCCGCATAGGTTTTAACCTTTGCGGCGTCTTAATAAACTTATAGTAA
>CAYIYN010000097.1:0-4179 GCA_964367645.1 uncultured Bacteroidaceae bacterium | reverse complement strand
ACTTTTATTGACAGAACTTCCATTATTAAGTATAATGCATAAATATGATGACGACACTACTTGCTGCAACTGAATTTGTTATAAAAATAGTGAGCGCAACGGCAGGGCTGCTTTTGGGTTTTACAGTGCTGACTATCTTTTTTATGAAGTCAAAAAATAAATAAAATCAACTTATCACAACATTATTATTCAATCATTTACACTTTAACATAGATATGTATTTTTCGTGAATTCATTGAAAAACATTAACAATGCGGTCTTTTTTAGGAGGTCATTTTTTTAGATAAAGCAAAAATTCAATATTTTTGTCTGCGTAGCGGGCGGGCGACTGAATTTTGCCATTTACCGTAAAGCCGAGTTGTTCTGCTGTTTCAATAACCGCATTCAATGCAGAAATCCTGTCATTTTCACCAAGCACTATGCCCTTTTTGCTCAACATACTTTTTCTAAGTTCAAATTGCGGCTTTACAAGCGTCACTGATTCACCGCCATATGCCAACAAGTTGTAAATTGACGGTAAAATCAGTTTTAGGGAGATAAAACTAACGTCGCAACATACAAAATCCACAATAGGCAAAGAATCGGGCAAATTTCTGGCGTTTGCTTTTAAAAAAGTAACCTTGCCGCAATCTAATATTTCATTGGGCAGCGCGCATTCTCCGACGTCGACAGCAAGGACGCTATTTGCGCCGTTACGCAGTAAAACGTCGGTGAAACCGCCGTTGCTGCAACCGATATCTGCGCAGTTTTTTCCTGTTAAATTGATTTTAAACGCTTCTATTGCCGCCGCAAGTTTGTATCCGCCTTGCGACGCGTACCCTTCGCCCGCGTCAACTGTAATGTTTTCAATTTTGCTTAATTCCGAAATATCAAAAGACGGTTTGTAGATTTGTTTTCCACAAACGCTTACTTTGCCTTGTTCAATCAGTTGTGATGCATGGGTGCGCGATTTTATGCCAAAATTTTCCGTCAAAAACTTATCTAGGCGCATAGGTTATTCTGCCTCGCCGTAATCGGATAGTTCTTCGTTGATTTTTTCTGCGTTCTTCTTTTCATAGCGGCGTTTCTTTTCATCCTGCTTCTTTTTGCGTTTGCGCTCTTCAGGGTGAAAAATGCCGATAATGCGTGCAATAAAAAAGACAAACTCTTTGGAATTTGTGATTGCGATATTCTTCAAAAATGCCTTGCCGCCGATTGTCAGTGCGGCGACTACACTAGAAGTGATTATTGTCAGCCATCTTTGCCAGCCGTCGCCGACCATCGTTATGATTTTTACAACAATAGCCGCAGAACAAGCACCGGATATGATGCCGAAGATATCGCCGATGACGTCATTGCAAACGTTTGACACCTTTTCATTGTTTTTAACCAGCCAAAGAGCGGTTTTTGCACCGTATACCCGTCTTGATGCCATTGACACAAAAGGAGCCATATCACAAGAAGTTGCCGCAACGCCGATACCGTCAAACAAAATGCTGCAAAGAATGAGGAACAAAAGCAACAAAACGGTCACTATAATATGCTCGCTTGACGCTGTAAGATCGCTCAAAAAGCTGATAAACGCCGACAAAAACAGAGAAATAACGGTGATTTTTATGCTCCAAATATTGCGGCGCTTGCGTAAAGCGATTTTTTTGTCAGTTTTTGCAGTATCACCGTTTTCTTTTTGCGTTTCTTTTACATATTCGCCCTTTACGGCAACACCGTTGAGCGGTTGAGAGCATGAAGAAACATCGCTGCCTGATTTTGCACCGTTATTTTCTTCAGGTTTTAAATTTCGTTTGGATTTTGCCGCTCCCGCCATATTTTTGTCGGAAATTAAAGTGCGGCCGCTATTTTCGTTACGGCCGTCTTTTGCAGAATGTAAAGACACATCTTCATTATCATCAATCTTTGACAAATTATACCTCGCCGCAATCAAATGCTTGCGGTAAATATTTGCTTTTATGGTGGCAACAAACCGAGTAAACCTTGCGTCTTAGGTTCGGTAGGCTTTCCCAATGCGGAAACTTGTCGTCGCCGACCAAGATGTTTCCGATTACTCCGCATTCGCGTGATTCCTCAACGCGACACCGAATCGCCACTTAGTACACACTATAATCCCCGGCTTGTTTCTTAGAACAGTCTAGAAGTTTTCCTTGGCAGATAACGTCCGCCCTAGTCCTTTTTTGCAGCCATCATTTCATCGGGCAATCGAATAAGCGTATTGGCCAACACGAATACTCGTTCCCAAATCCCTGAATGTCCACTCAAGGCAGGCTACGCTGCACACAGCGCTTTCGCACCGCATTGCAGGTTTCACCCCGGACAGTAGATTGCTCCACCGTGACGGGTCTCCACGACGATAGGAACCCTGCTGTATGCCGTTACAACCGGCCCTAAAGTCTTAACTCCCAGCAACAGCCCAGATTTGGGCAACCAAAGCCATCACCAGAAACTTCATCGATATGCCCTTCGGCGATATTTTACCCCCGCCTTCGGGTCGGCGATATCTGACTAGAATACTGCGCCACCATACGTATATATTATATCACAATTCAATAAAATGTCAAATAAACGTAAATATATTGATATTTAAGTTAAAAATCAGTGTTTTTTGGGTTCTAACAAACTCAAATTGTTCAGCTTTTTAAGGTAATCTGCTTGATTTCTTCCACAAAATCGGTGTAATCAGCGCCGAGTTTGTTTATAAGTGAGGACAAGTCGCCGTCGTTAAAGTAACGATTGTAAAGTTCTATGGCAAAAACAATATTAACGCGCGTGAGCGGCAAATTAAAGTATGGCGACGAAGTCTTTCCGCTTTGTTTTGTGCCGAGAATGTCGCCCGCACCGCGCATGTCGATATCTTTTTCGGCAAGCAGATAACCCTCGTTTATGCTTTCGACAGTTTTGAGTCTTTCAAGCGCTCTGCCATATGGATTTTTGGTGTGCAAAAAACAGTATGAAGGTTCACCGCCGCGCCCGACTCTGCCTCTTAACTGATGGAGTGTCGCAAGTCCGAAACGGTCGGCGTTTAATATGACGATGTTTCTTGCCGCCGTGTCAATGCCCACTTCAATTACGCTTGTTGCGACAAGCAAAGATATATTTTTGTTTAAAAAGTCTTTCATAGCGGCTTCTTTTTCTTCAGTTTTCATTTTGCCGTGCAAAAAGCACACGCTAACACCTTCAAAAAACGCGTTATATTCTTGCTTAAATTTTTCGATAGAATAAAGTTCAAAACCCTCGTTGTCATTTATCGACGGACAAACGACAAAGGATTGTTCTCCCTGTTCGCATCTGCCTTTTATATAAGTCATCATATCGTCCAATTTTTCATCAGAAACAATTTTTGTCGTTATGTTTGAAACCGCTTCGGAACGTTTTAGGATTTCGCTGACGTCAATATCAGAATAAATCGTCAGCGCAAGCGTGCGGGGAATGGGCGTTGCCGTCATAGTCAATATATCAAGTGCGCCCTTGTCTTCAAGTCTTGCGCGGTCTTTCACTCCAAAACGGTGCTGTTCGTCAATAACGGCGAGTGACAATGAGCAAAATTTTGTATCCGAACCGATGATTGACTGCGTGCCGAAAACAACGTCAATCTCACCGCTTGCTAAACCGCTTAAAATTTTTTTGCGTTCCGATTGCGGAATTGATGAGGTAAGCAGTGCCGATTTTATGCCAAAATCCTTGCCGTAAGAAGCAAATTTGTGATACTGTTGCGTCGCCAAAATCTCTGTCGGTGCCATATAAGCGGCTTGCTTGCCGCCCTTTACAGCCATAAAAATTGCCGCATAAGCGACAAAAGATTTACCGCTTCCGACATCGCCGCTAATAAGCCTTGACATATTTTTATTTGAATCTAAATCGTCATATATGGCTCTTATGGCACAATGCTGAGAATCGGTTAGTTTTTCTGCCAAACAAGCACAAAACTGCAAAACTATTCCATAATTTGGCAAATTGTAGAATACTTTTCGCTCATTTTGTGTGGTGCATCTGGATTTTTGATAAGAAATCAAACCACAACATAAATCAAATGAGGCAAGATAATCAACACTTTTGCAGTTATCCTCTAACGACTTTGGGAAGTGCAAACTGCGCAAATTTTGTATTAATTGTGCTTCTAATTCGTTTTCATTAACGTAAGCTTTGAAAGCCTCTACTAAAATATTTTTGAACGTCTTCTGCCCTATC
>CAYIYN010000096.1:0-4179 GCA_964367645.1 uncultured Bacteroidaceae bacterium | reverse complement strand
TCGATAGACATACCTAGTTCTACTTAAATTCTTTCTTTCTCGGGGCTCTTTGTAAATCGGCTCGTAGGCAAGTAAAGGGAATAAAAAAACGACAGATTTAAACAAGTTTAGACAACTTGTTTTTTTATTCTTCGTTGCACTTTTCCTTGACTTGCCGTCCTCTCCGATTTTCTTCGCCCTTGTCGAAAGACAGAAGAAGAAAACAAGGAGGTAAATATAAATGGAAATGAACGCTATTGAACACTTCGTGAACGGTCATGAACGATTGATGAACGGTGGTGATATAGTAGTGTTCTTTTCCACAATGAACAATTCGCATATTATCTGTTTGCAAGGAAGAAATTGCACGATACGAAACCTATCCACAATAACTTCCAAATACAAGCAAGGAGGTAACAAACGAATGTTAAGAAGTATTCAAAAAGCCTACGAGATTATCAAGCAAGATGACCCAGATACGGCAGTCACTTTATACACAATTCGTACTTGGTGCAAAGAAGGAAAAGTTAAGTCTTTGAACGCCGGGACTAAAGTGTTGGTCGATATGGAAAGCCTGCTTGATTATATCGCACTAAAAAACTAGGAGGTAAAAAATGGCTTATATCAAAATCACCGAAAACAAAAAGGGTGAACTTGTCGCAAGAATACAAGTCTGCGGCAAAGATTTAGAAACCGGCGAAAGCAAACTCTATTTCAAACGCATTTACAACGTCGAGCATCTTACGCCAGCTAAATTTAGAAAGTATGTAGAAAAAGAAACACAAGCATACGAACACCAACTAAACGAAGCTTACGAAGAAAAGACGGTTGTTGTACGCAACAAAATACTTACTTTCGCCGAACTGATGGCAGAATGGAAGTCTACCATTAAGGCAAATTACTCTGTAAGCTACTATATGAGAGTTGACGAAACCGAAAAGAGATTCAACCGGTTCTTGCAGGTACAAGGTTTATCGGACAAACCTATTTCAGAAATTAGAGTAAGAGACGTTCAGCTATTTCTTAACTCGTTTACAACATACGCATACAATCCGACCAAAACCACAGTACGCCTAAAGAAAGACTTCCCAAAATCAATCAAACTGCGAGAGCTGGAACGAATAGGAATAATCAACCGTTGTACTCTGTACAATTTGCGGAAAAACGAAACAAATATCATCATCGCAACAGCTGAAAAGATATGTGACTACTGCAAGCTTGACTTCGATGAGTATTTTGAAAGAAAGGAAGAACGTAAATCCTATTCACAGGAAACAATCAAAGGCTACAGACGAGTATTGAGGACGCTTTTCAACGAAGCTCTACGATATGATTGGATTACCAAAAATCCAGTATGCGGAACAAAAATCGGCGCCGGGAGCAGTAACACAACGCTGCGTCCTATCCACGAAAAGGAAGTCTACACTTTCAAAGAAGCACAAGATTTCCTACAAGCCGTAGACAGCCTTAGCGAAGACCAAATCAACAAGAAGATAATGCTCAAATTGATGCTCCTTACAGGCATAAGAAACGCCGAATTACACGGTCTGAAGTGGGAAGACGTCAACTTTGAGAAGAAACAAATCTACATACATAGGAACAGACTATATAGCGAAGAATTTGGCGTGTATGAGAAAGAACCTAAAACAAAGACTTCCGTCCGATACATACCTATACCAGACTCGCTAGTCGCAGATCTGCGAAAATACTACAAATGGTTCAAGTTGGCAGATAGAAACTTTGACCGCAAGTTAGACCAGTATTATTTGGCAGTAAACGTATATAGGGAACCTGAAAACCCCGGGAGCATCGGCAGTTGGATAAAAAGCTTTGAAAAAAGACACGGTTTGAAATTGGTATCTTGCCACGGATTACGACACACATATTGCAGCTTGCTTTTATCCCAAAATGTACCGATACAGACCGTTAGTAAATATATGGGACATAGTGACTCAACCATAACACTAAAAGTTTACAGCCATTTTATCCCAGACACACAAGAGAAAGTGATCAACGTACTAAACCTAATGACGGACATCGACTGAGTGAAAACCCAGTCGATTTTCTTTTTATGAGGAAAACAATATGTATATACCTAAACTAAGACGTATCAGCGACGTTCTCTATGAGATGAAAACAAAAGACCCCAAAACGATGATAACACGGAATTACCTGTTATTCCTTCTCAAAACAAACAAGATAACCAAAATGAAATATGGGAACTCATGGGTGATAAACCTTGATGAGCTTTATGGCTATCTCAATGGTATTCGTCGAAAAAAGTCGAAAAAAATCGTTGAGTCAGACTCCCGTTTGGTAAGTTCAGGAACAATACAAAGAGCGTTTGCTTATGCCGATGAGGGAACAATAGTACGTAGACCTAATCTCAGGCGATTCGTGAGGGATAATGGGATTACATATTTCATAACTGAAGAATTATGGCTTATTGATAAAGACTCGTTCATGCAAAAAGTAAACCCAAAACGCATTTCGGAAGAACAACAGATGCCACGGCTTCGATGCATCAAAACAGCTGTAATAGATTGGAATAGAATCCATCGTCCGCATATAGACAAACACACGGTAGAGAATTGCCTTCAATCCAAAAACGTTTTCGCCTACAAATTCGGCAATAGATGGATAATAAACTATGACCAACTTGAAGTAGAAATCAGAGAATTCATTAGGGCGAAAAAGAAGTCGAAACAAGACGACGACACAAATAAGAAAATGTCAAAAAAATAGACACGTGTGGTTTTTTGGCTTAACGAAAAACGACCAAAAATTAAGCCAGACAAATCAATATATTGTGGTGGTAAAAATAAAGACCACAATATTTTGTGGTCTTTTGGCGTTCGTGAGCGGATTCGAACCGCTGGCGTTCCGCTTAGGAGGCGGACCCTCTATCCTGCTGAGGTACACGAACAAATGAGGTTTTTTTGTGGTATTTTAGTGCCAATTTCGAAACTTACTTCTCGGCAAAAAATTTACAAAAATTAAGCCAGAAATTAAGCCAAATACTGCTTTGTATATTATTCAACACAATATATTGTGTCTGTTTGCTTTTCAAACCACCATATTTAGTGATATATAGTGGATAGATTCCCTCCTTAGGAGGCGGACGCTCTATCCAACTGAGCTACGGAAACATATTTAAGATAGGGCATCCCCCTATGGTGCAAAGAAATTTGCGGTTGGGTGCCAAATCGGGTGCCAAGATTTTGGGTGAGCCTGAAAAACTGCACATTTTTAGCTGTTTTTACGGCTTATTTAGCTGTTTTATACCACTTCCAAACCCATTGGTTGGGGCTTAGGAGGCGATCGCTCTATCCAACTGAGCTATAGCAACACGAATATTCAGTTTTTGGTGACGAGGGTGACACGCAGAGTGCCAAATTTTTCTGTCTCGTCAATTATTTGTATGTTTTGAGCCTAAACGCGCTGTTTTGAGGCTTTTTCGGTCTATATGTCTTGTAGCACACACAGCTTAGGAGGCGACCGCTCGTATCCAACTGAGCTACGGAAACATATTGATTGTATTTTAAATCATATCAACTCTAAATTCAAGTAAATCTGTTTCTGTATTCGCAAATTACAAAATCTTTTTTTATACTTGACACAAACAAACAAAAAAAGACCACAAATTTTTGTGGCCTTTTTAATTTGTTATCAAATATGTCTATTAATTAATAGTTGTATTTTCTTACTGTGTTGCCGGTTGTGTTATTAATTAATAGTTTTCTTTTCTTACTTCAAAGAAACTTTGAGGATGGTTGCAGACCGGGCAAATATCGGGGGCTTTTTTGCCGATGACGAGATGGCCGCAGTTGCGGCACTCCCACATAATTTCTTCGGACTTTTCAAATACTGCTTTCATCTCAACGTTGTTTAGAAGTGCACGGTATCTTTCTTCGTGTGTCTTTTCGATTGCGGCAACTGCACGGAAACGGTCGGCGAGTTCAGTGAACCCTTCTTCCTCGGCGTCTTTTGCAAAGCGATCATACATATCCGTCCACTCATAGTTTTCACCGTCTGCTGCATGAGCGAGATTTTGAGCGGTATCGCCCAGTCCGCTCAGTTCTTTGAACCACAATTTTGCGTGCTCTTTTTCGTTTTCCGCAGTGCGGTTGAAAATGTCGGCGATTTGTTCATAGCCTTCTTTTTTGGCGACGCTTGAAAAATAGTTATACTTATTTCTCG
>CAYIYN010000095.1:0-4300 GCA_964367645.1 uncultured Bacteroidaceae bacterium | reverse complement strand
ATTCGGTTGCGCTTTAATTTTGTATTTGATTTATCAAAAATTTTTTATCCGTCTTTTAGTTATAGCCTAAAAATTTTGTGATAGGAACGATGAACACAAGCATAACCATTCCGGCAAAGAAAGCGAAAATACCCAATAAAAATACCAATCGTGCCAAAAACTTGTTTGTGTTTGCGCCCGCTACACCCAAAACTATACTCACAAATCCAACGACAGCCGCCGTAATGTTCAACGGCTTTGCAACTTCGATAAGCGACTTATCGCCGCTTAGCGCCGCCCAACCCGGGACAAACAGCATAAGAAGAGGAGTTATTGCCAGCATAGCCGATGCGGCACTCAAAACAAATCCAATCAAAAGCACAATCCAGCGGCTTTTGGGGTTTTTGTAGATTTCCTCCTTGGTCGCGTATTTGCCCTTTTTCTTTTTGGATTTTTTGTTTGTTTGAATCGGCTGTGTTTTTGAAGAAAGATTGACAGGGTGGGAAACAGGAGAGGGAATTTTGCCGTACGGACCTTCAGCCTCAACCGTTCTGCCGACGGGGATATCTTCCTCAATCAGTCTGCCGACCGGGATATCTGCCTCAACAAGTCTGCCGACGGGGATATCTGCCTCAGCAGGTCCAACAATCGGTATTTGTGTTTCAGTGATATCAATGAAAGGGATTTTCTCTTTTATTGGCGCGATAAAAGTTGCATGTTCGTCCGATACTTCGTTTTGGGAAGTATCGGAGAATATGTAATCATTTGGCTGATTGGTGCCGTTTATGATGTTGTTTTCTCTCTCATCCATAAACTCATTTTATATAACGGAAGTTTAGTTGTCAATATCAAAGGTGAGTGAAAAAACGTCCGACCCTCCGAAATTGTCACTTAGGTAGCCGTCACGCCCGCTTGAAGAAAACATCAAATTGATTTTTTCTAAAGATTTAGTCCACATAACATTGCCGGTTGACAAAGTCAAAGAATAGATTGCGCTGTGTTTCCCAGCGTCAATATCCGTTTGTATAAGTGAAACTGCGCCACCCTCTTCGACAAGTGAATAGCCGTCGGAGCCTCCGGGAAATAAGACTTTATTAAAACCTGCCAAATTGCTCGTTTTTTGAATTACGTCCAAGTGGCGGCAGGTTTTGAAAGTTGTTCCGTTGCCGTAAAAAACAAGCGAATCGCCTTTCGAAAACGCTATTCCGCTGCTGCAACCGTCGACTCTCTTTGAACCTATAACACTCCAATTTGTTTCAAAAGCCGTAAGCACGGGAACCGAAGCGTCATTTGATGAAACGATATATGAAGTTCCGCTTTCTCCGCTTACGGATAGAATTTGGTTGAACGACAATTTGTCAAGATAAAAAGCAGGGTTAAAGCCCGTTTCCGCTTTAAAATCCACTCCCAAAGTGCCGTCGTCGGTTTGAATTATAACCGTGATTTTATCCGACGTGCTAAACGCTTGTTTTATGACCGTACCTGCTTTTGAAAGCATGGCGTTTTCAAACAAAAACGCACTTTTTTGGATTGACGCATCGGCAAGAATTTGGGCGGCGTACAGCCTTGTGCCGTCGGTGTAGAACCAAAAAAGCGATTTGTTCAAAAGAAAAAGTTTACCGCTTTTATAAACGTCCAAATCCTTTTCCGCTTTCAGAGTTCCGTCGGTCGAAAACAAATAGAGTTTTCCTTTTCCGTCGTCGTTTGTCGTGACAGCGATTCCGCTTGTCGTCAGTTTGCAGTCGCAAAAAGTGCCGCTTTCAGAGTAAGTCGATGACGATATCAAAGTTCCGCTTTCAAAATAAGCAACCGCTAGTCCCATTGAGCGCAAATCGCCGTCTAAAGACGTAGTCGAAAAAAATATTAACGACTTCTCTCCGACGGTAACGGACGACAGAAAAATTTCGTCTTTTCCGCCTCCAACGTGAGATGCTTTCACCGCTCCGAAATCCTTTGCTCCACGGGGGAGAGTGGAATAGGTGGGTATGTACGGTTCGTCTGGCTTTTCGGGTTCTTCGGTTGTACCAATTATGTCTGTTTGGTCGGCACCCACGGCCGAACCGCTGTCTTTTAATGCGTCATAAAGAAGAAAACTTCCAACGCTTACAGTGCACAATAAAAGAATTACGAGCCATTTTGCAATCGTTTTCTGCATAGGTCACCTCGCCCTATACTATCACACACGACGTCCGCAATTTTTCCGTTGCTGTCGGCAGAAATGCGGCGCATAGGAGGTGAATTTGCCAGCCGTTTTATTGACTCTAAAAATGAGTCAAGAGAGGCTTCGTCTTGATATAAAACTTGACCGCCGTACTCGACGGCAAGGGCGGCGTTGTCAATCTGGTCGCCCCTGGAAATCCCTTTTGGCAATGGTATAAAAAGCGCGCGTTTTTCTAGGGCGGCGATTTCTGAAACCGCTGTTGCGCCGGCTCGAGATACGATTAAATCCGCAGCGGCGTATGCGCTTCCCATATCAAAGCAATATGATAAGGGATAATAATTTTTTGATTTTTTAAATTCGTCGGTTTGTGCCTTTTTGCCCGTTATGTGAATGACAAAATAGTTTTCTTTGAGTTTTGGCAGCGCCTCCAAAACAAGATTGTTCAAAATGGATGCTCCGCTGCTGCCGCCAACCACAAGCAATACTTTTTTTGAGTCGGCTATGCCGAAACTTGTTCTCGCGGCCGGTCTGTCGGCTTTAAACAGTTCTTCTCTTAGCGGCATACCGCAAAACTTCCCGAAAGTCGAATGAGGATTTGCGGATATCATAACTGCTTTCTTATGCTTGGCAATTTTGTTTGCAAGCCCCAAAGTCAAATCCGATTCGTGACAAACAACGGGTATATTCAATTTGGACGCGGCAAGAACCGCAGGCAGAGAAACAAATCCGCCTTTTGAAAATACCGCATCAGGTTTTAATTTTTTCAAGATTTCTTCTGCGGCGCGCACGCCTTTTTTTAATACCGAAGGTATGAGAAGGTTATTTTTTATCGCGCTTAAAGACATTGAACGCGTGAGTTTAATAACAGGTACGGAATAGAAAGGCAAACCTGCATCCGCAGCCGCTCTTTTTTCTATGCTTTCGCCCGTGCCGCCGATATAGGAGCATTCAAGACCGCGCCGTTTAAATTCATTTACAAGCGCAAGATTGGGGTAGACGTGACCGCCCGTTCCTCCGCCGGTCAAAATAATCAAACTCATTGAACTATAGTATGAGGTAAATTAAAAAATGTTTGCATATTGTGTTGCCCTGTGCTAATATTTTTTGTATGGAAAAGTTGGCAAAGCGTCGGCTTTTATGTCAATTTTTATCAATTCCACGGAGATAATTATGAAAACCGAAAAATTTACATCTTTTGACGGAACAGTATTGCAATGTTATGTCTGGAACGAAGTCCGCAACCCCAAAGCAGTCGTACAGATTTCTCACGGAATGGCGGAACACGCGCGCCGTTATGACAATTTTGCCAATTTTTTGAACAAACACGGATACGTTGTTTTCGCAGACGATCACCGCGCTCACGGAATGACGTCCACAAAGCAGAGCGCGAAGGGCATAAAAGGCTTTCACAAGGGCGATATATTCCTCGATACGGTTAAAGACCAAATCGCAATAACCGAATATTTGAGCGGCAAATATAACCTTCCCGTGATTTACCTCGGACACAGTTACGGCAGCCTTATCGGACAGCGTTATCTTGAATTTGAAAACAAATCAAGCGGTGTCATACTTTCCGGTTCTGCATATATGAAAGGCGCGCTTATCGGCGTCGGTGCTGCGCTGGCCAATGTGCAGTACAAAGTTTGCGGCGGTGAAAAGGCTGCGAAATTGCTCGACAAGATGAGCTTCGGTGCCTACAACAAGCCTTTCAAATCAGACAAAATTCCTTTCGCATGGCTCTCACGCGACAAAGAGCAAGTCAAAAAATACGTATTAGACGAGCAATGCGGCTACGTTATGTCAACAGCGTTCTTCAAATACTTCTTAAACGGTTTGAAGACCGCCTATATCCCCGCTAATCTTGCAAAAATCGATCTTGAAAAACCCATTGCCATTTTCTCGGGCGAAAAAGACCCCGTCGGCGGCAAAGGCAAACTCGTGCAAAAATTATACGACCAATACAAAGAACTCGGCGTCAAAAATTTGAGCATAAAACTATATCCCGATGCTCGCCACGAGATTTTTAACGAAACAAACAATGCAGAAGTTTATAATGACGTTCTCGCCACAATAGGTTCAATGGTGAAATAAGAAAGGGACTGTTATTGCCGCCGGATGTCATACTTCGGCAAGCCTCAGTATGAGCGGCAACGCCTGCTC
>CAYIYN010000094.1:0-4303 GCA_964367645.1 uncultured Bacteroidaceae bacterium | reverse complement strand
TAGTCCGAAATCGGATTCACACAGTAAAAAATATTAAAAAATATTAAAAAAGTCCAAATACAAGGACAAAAAAGGAGAAATTCATGAGAAAAGCATTTATTTGCCCCACCAAGTACGTTCAGGGCGAAAACGAACTGCTCAACCTCGGCTATTTTGTCAAAACTTTCGGCAAGAAAGGGCTGTTAATTGCGGATTCTTTTGCCAAAAAACTGGTTGCAGACAAACTTGAAGCCACTCAAAAGAAATATGGTATTGAACTGGTATCCATTGATTTCGGCGGAGAATCATCACGTCAGGAAGTCAAGAAAATGCAAGATTTTGCAAAAGCAAATAAGTGCGCTTGCACTATAGGTCTTGGCGGCGGAAAAGCCATCGACACCGCAAAATGCGTAGCGGCTGGCTCAAACCTCATCATATGCCCTACAATCGCGGCAACCGACGCTCCCACCTCTCACAGTGCCGTTCTTTACACTCCGGATCACCACTTTGACGATTATGCGTACTTCAAGCAAAGCCCGTCCGTCGTTCTTATCGACACAACGGTCATCGCAAACGCTCCGGCACGTTTCATCGTTTCCGGCATGGGCGACGCTCTGTCCACATATTTTGAGGCTCGCGCCAACGTTCAGTCATTCAGCAACGTCAACGCAGGACTTCCCTGCGGCGCAGACAGAAAGAAAGGCACGCTTCTGGCATGCGGCACAAAAGCGGCATTCGCAATGGCGGAACTTTGCTATCAAACGCTTCTATCCGACGGTGCCAAGGCTCTTACCGCTTGCGAAAACAACGTTGTGACGCCCGCCCTTGAAAACATCATCGAAACAAATATACTTCTTTCAGGACTGGGATTTGAAAGCGGCGGCCTTGCCGCGGCGCACGCCATTCACGACGGTTTGACACTGCTTCCTTCACACACCAAATTCTATCACGGCGAAATGGTCGCTTTTGGAACTATCTGCCAACTCGTGCTTGAAAACAGCCCAGAAGAAGAACTTTATGAAGTGCTGGGATTCTGCGATTCAGTCGGTTTGCCCGTCTGCTTAAAAGATCTCGACACCGACAGTATTGACGACGATATGTTAATGGCAATCGCCGAAAAGACTTGCATTCCCGAAGAATCCATTCACAATATGCCCTTCCCCGTCACTCCTGATATGGTTGCTGCGGCAATCAAGACAGCCGACAAGATCGGCTATGATTATAGGTATGGTTGCGAATGTGACAGCGATTGCGACTGCGGCTGCCACAAATAAGCTTGATTTTTTTGAACGGGACGGCACAATATTTGCGCCGTCTTGCCTTATAAGGAGAGAACTATGAAAAAAATTATGAACACTCCCGAAACTTTTGTTTACGATATGTGCCACGGCCTTGCCAAAGCGCATCCCGAACTTGAGTTTGTTGAGAAATTCAAAATAGTAAAAAAGAAAGTTATCAATCCTAACAAAGTCAGCTTAATCTCCGGCGGCGGAAGCGGTCACGAACCGGCACACGCAGGCTATGTCGGAAAAGGAATGATTGATTGCGCAGTTTGCGGCGACGTATTTGCATCACCTTCTCAAATTCAGATTTATAACGCCATAAAAGAGTGCGCCACCGATAAGGGCGTGTTGCTTGTTGTCAAAAACTATTCAGGCGACGTAATGAACTTTAATAGCGCAGCAGATCTTGCAAAAGAAGAAGACAAAATCAAAGTCGACGCGGTTTACGTCAACGACGACATCGCAGTTAAAGACAGCCTATACACCGTTGGACGTCGTGGAGTTGCCGGCACAGTATTTGTGCATAAGTGCGCAGGTGCGGCGGCAGAACAGGGAAAATCTCTTGAGGACGTTAAGGCGGTCGCAAACAAGACGATTGAAAACGTCCGCTCTTTCGGATTTGCATTAACTTCATGCACTCCTCCCGCAAAAGGCACGCCTATCTTCGATATAAGCGACAGCGACATCGAGTTCGGTGTGGGTATTCACGGCGAACCCGGAAGAAAGACCGAAAAAATGCAATCCGCCGACGAACTTGCAAAACGCATAGTCAAAGATTTGCTTGACGACCTCAAAGCCAAAGGCGGCGACGAAGTCGCAATCATTATAAACGGATTTGGCGGGACTCCGCTTTCGGAACTGTACCTGTTCAACAACTCTGTTTCAAACGAACTGGAAAACGCGGGCATTATCATTCATAAGGCTCTTGTGGGCAACTATATGACATCTTTGGATATGGCAGGCGCGTCCGTAACCGTATTGAAACTTGATGCGGAACTTAAAGCCTTGGTGGATTATCCCGTCAGTACTCCCGCTCTCACTTGGGGCGGCGCAATGAACGAGCAGGCAGCGGCGGCAGTCGAAGCTATGCAGTCCATAGCAAAAGCACTGGGAGTCACCCCTCAAGCAGCAACCGCAGAAAAGAAAGCCGACAAAAAAGCGGCAAAAGCCGAAGCAAAAGTTGTTAGTTACGAAGTCAAAGGCACTGCAAAAGTGGGCGAAACGATAAACACCGCCGCGTTTGTTAAAATAATTGACAAGATGGCAGACGTTATCATCGAAAACGAAGTACCGTTCTGCGACGCCGACAAGATGGGCGACGGCGATTTTGGTATGAGCATTGCCAAAGGTTTCAAACAGCTGAAAAAAGACTGGGCAACCCGCAACAAGGCGGATATCGGCGCATTCTTAAAAAGTTGCAGCGAAATCATTATGGAATACTGCGGCGGAGCAAGCGGCCCTATTTGGGGAAGCGCGTTCCGTTATGCTGGCAAATCAGTGGAAGGAAAAGAGGAAATCACCCTTTCCGACCTTGCAGAACTTTTCCAAGCCGCAAATACGGGCGTGTACGAAACCGGCAAGAAATCCTTTGGAAAAGGGGCGGTTGTCGGCGATAAGACGCTTGTCGATGCTCTTAAGCCCTGTGCCGACGCTCTCACAAAAGCCGCGTTGGACGACGAGAAACTGCTCGTTGCGATTGACAAGGGCGCAGAAGCCGCCGTTGCAGGTGCAGAAAAGACAAAAGCCGTCGTCGCAACTCTTGGCAGAGCGGGCACGGTTGGCGAAAAATCTATCGGCTATCCCGATGCCGGCGCGTACGGACTTGGCGTAATTTTCACAGAACTTGCAAAATATATCAAAACTCTGTAATAAGAAAAACAAAACACTTTCAAGAAAAGCACGATAAAAAACAAATTCTAGTTAAAAAAATTAAAACAAAAAGCACCGCGGCGCGGTGCTTTTCTTTTTCTAATAGTATCATATAGTAGCGGTGCTTTTCTTTTTCTAATAGCATCATATAGCGGTGCTTTTTTTCCTCATAGTATTATTTAACAGCACTTTGTTTATATTTTGCGGCTTTTTTGGAGCAGTGAGATTTAATTGCATTACAGCAGAGGAATTGTGGCAAGGTAGATAATGTCATCTCTTTTTGCAGCATCCCCTTCTGCCAGCACAAAGGCTTTTTTTGTGACGATGCCTCCGGCCTTTTTGACTATCATTTCCAGACCGTTGAGCGATGCGCCTGTTGATACAACGTCGTCAACGATGACAACGCGCTTTCCGCGGATTAATTCCACATCATGCTTGCTTAGGTACAGTTGTTGTGATTGCCCTGTGGTAATCGAACTGCCGTAATCCACTTCGATACCGTCCTGCATATAAAGTTTTTTGCTTTTGCGCGCAACTGCATAATAGCGTTGTCCCAGTTCCCGTGCCACGCAGTGCGCAAGTTGCAATCCCTTGCTCTCAGCCGTTATTACAACATCACAGCCGCCCAAAAGTTTTGCAAGTTCTTTACCGCAATGTTCGGTCAATGCACTGTCGCCGTGCAAATTAAAAAAGCATATATTTATGCCGCTCGGTAAAGGGAGAATGGGCAAATCGGTTTTAAATCCTTTTATATCCACGGTGTAAAAATTATCCATTGTTCACCTTTCCCATCTTTCGGAGCGCTTGCTGCAAATTTGTGAAGATTACTTTCTGTCACTCCTGCGCTTGGTACGATGGGGATAACTCCTTCATTTCTAAAATTTCATCCAAAATATTTTACACCGCTTTTTTTACTTTTGCAACCTTAAAACAATTATAGGTATGATTTTCAAATTCTGTAGCTTCTTATAGCAGACTGCAAAACTTGCAAAAATTGCAACAACAATTTTATTTCAACATCGTCCAAACTGTCAAAAAGCAATTTTGCCATAGCCACGGCAAGGGCATTTAATTCTGTGGCACGCTCATTCATAGTTCAATATATTTCAACCTAAAAATTTGCGTGATTATTGCACTGAAACGCTTGATTTTTCCTTGACAACATTGACACC
>CAYIYN010000093.1:0-4355 GCA_964367645.1 uncultured Bacteroidaceae bacterium | reverse complement strand
GTATTATAACTACGTCAACGACGAAAATTATGTGCGCGTCTTTATAGATTTTTATGGAAAAAAATACGGCAAGGGTAAAATAATTTATAAACTAACTTATGAAAAAGGCGTTGAAAAACACCTTGCGGAAAGCCTTGTCGAAGAACTTATTTCAGATGATGGTGAAGTTGAAAAATGTTCTTCAGAAGCCGAAAAATATATCGCAAAAAAACATATCACCGACAAGAAAGATTATAACAAAGTCAATGCCTATCTTTATTCAAAAGGCTACAGTTACGAAATTATTTCAAAATCGTTAAACACACTTAATCTAGACGAAAATGACTGATAAAACCCGTATATTTGAAAATAGTTTGAATGTTGAGCGGATTAGCCGCGATATGATTGCGGCACTTTTTCCGCCTCGTAAAAAATATTTGAACAAGGGTGATTTCGGTTGCGCCCTGGTTGTGGGAGGCAGTGCAAGTTATGTCGGCGCGCCTTTGTTCAGTGCTGAAAGCGCGGCAAAAACTCTTGCGGCTCTTGCTGAGGCAGGCATGAGAGCGGGAGCGGGAACTTCCACACTTTGCGTGCCGGATTTTATGGTGCAGTCACTGTACGGTCAAGTCAAATTTTCGGCAATCAAAGGGCTGTCATCACTAGACGGCAACATTGTTTTTCTTGAAGAAGAGTTTAAAAAAATACTGCCGAAAAAAGGCGCTATTTTAATAGGCAACGGAATGGCGGACGGACAGGCATTTGAAATGGTGCAGTATTTGCTGGACAACACAACTTTTAATTTTGTCCTCGATGCGGACGGCTTAAAGCGCGCAAATGAGATTGCTACGTATGAAAGCAGAGCCGTGCTGACTCCGCATATTGGGGAGTTTTCTCGCATGAGCGGACTTTCGGTGGACGAAATAAATGAAAATCCCGCACGTGTATGTTGCGATTATGCCATCAAAAAGCATTGCGTTCTTGTGCTGAAAAGCAACGTCACATATATAAGTGACGGAGAAAAAGTCTACAAGAACACAACCGGAAACGTCAAACTTGCAAAGGGCGGAAGCGGCGATATTTTGGGCGGAATTATTTGCGGTTTGCTTGCTTTTGGAATTAATCCGCTTGATGCGGCGTGTGCCGGAACTTATCTGCTCGGACGCTGTGCGGAACTATCAAACGTCAACGAATATTCAAATATGCCGACGGATACTCTGCGCGTTTTGCCTGCAGCCATTGACGAAGTGATTAAAGCACGAAAGTAGAAATTGAAAAATTAAGGAAACAATGTATTTATTCGTATTTATTCGTTTTTCCTTAAGCAATATTTTGGATTATTCTTTGGATTATTCATTGTTAACTTGATTATGAATAATTGATTTTTGGCAAATAAAAACGGACAAGATTTTGTCTGTTTTTTAAATTGAGGCTAAAAGAATCGATTCCAAATTCGATTTTTAAGTTTCGTAAAAACCTAGGGATATAAGTAGCGCTTCGTTCACCCTTGCCATCAACGAAAGCGGCAGTTCGCCGATTTTTTCTTTTAATCGGCGTTTATCAATCGTGCGTATTTGTTCAAGCAGAACTACGCTGTCACGGGGCAGTCCGTAGAGGTCCGCCGGCAAACCTATATGCGTGGGAAGTTTTGCTTTTTCCAGTTGCGAGGTTATCGCTGCCGCAATAACTGTCGGACTGTAGCGGTTGCCCACATCGTTTTGCACAACAAGCACAGGACGTACTCCTCCTTGCTCGCTGCCTATGACGGGACTTAAGTCCGCATAGTAAATATCTCCGCGTTTTACCATTTCCATATCACCGATTTTTGCCAACTACGGCGTTGTTTATAACCCTATACACAATATGACTCGGCTATTTTTTTTGGTGCCTGTTCGCTTGTCAAAACGGCGGTTGTGGGATAATATTAAATTATAAGTTTTGAAAATAGGCTGTGATTAAACTCAATTTTTGCCTTAGGGGTGCAATATGTTTACAAAAATCGGTATAGTAGGTTATGGAAACTTGGGCAAAGCCTGCGAAAAGATTGCCTGTGAAAGGGACGATATGGAAGTTGTCGCTGTTTTTACGCGCCGCAATCCTAGCTCATTGTCATCGCCTTTTAACACGGTTTTTCAGCGTCAGGAAGACCTTGAACTGTTTAAGGGCAAAATTGATGTGTTATTGCTTTGCACGGGTTCGGCAAACGATTTGACTTTCCTTGGTCTTAAAGCGGCAAAAAATTTCAACACGGTAGACAGTTTTGACACTCACGCCAAGATGCGCGAATACGTGGCCGAAATGCAAAAAACGGCCTTTTCAAGCGACCGCCTTTCCTTTGTGGGCATTGGCTGGGACCCGGGTTTGTTCTCACTTATGAGAGCGCTTTTCGGAGCGGTTTTGCCTTTTGGCAACACTCAAACTTTTTGGGGTAAGGGAGTATCCCAAGGGCACAGCGAAGCCATACGCAAAATTGAAGGTGTGGAAAATGGCATACAATATACCGTGCCGAAACAAGAGGCTCTCGACGCGGCAAGAGAGGGCAGAGGTGAAACGCTTACCACGCGTGATAAGCATCTTAGAGAATGTTTTGTGGTGGCAGCCGCAAATGCCGACAAAGCCGAAATCGAGCGTCAGATTAAAATAATGCCCAACTATTTTTCAGATTATGACACGATTGTGCACTTTATATCCTCTGAAGAATTTGACCTAAATCACAAGGCTATGCCCCACGGCGGAATAGTAATGCGCAGCGGCGAAGTCAACGGCAAACGCCAAGGACTGGAGTTTAAGTTGAATTTGGAGAGCAATCCCGATTTTACCGGCGCAGTGCTGACAACCTACGCACGCACCTGTCACAAACTTTATTTGGAAGGTCAGCGCGGAGCAAAAACCATTCTGGATATCCCCGTTGCCGCGGTTTGCAGCGAAGAATGGCTTGACCTAATCGGGAAAGTGGTTTGACAGTGATAAAAACGCACAAAATAATGAGCAGTAAAAGTACGCTTTTTGACTGTAAAATTGAAAGCCACTAAAACAAATTTTGTATAAGGTAAATAATGCGCAGATACGAAACCATACTTTTTGATTTGGACGGGACGATTGTCGACAGCAAAAGCGGGATACTGAAATGCATCCGTCGTGCGCTGGATTTGTACGACATCGCATATAAAGAAGAAGATTTGAACAAAATGGTAGGTCCTCCATTCAGAGTCAGCATGCGCCAGTTTTTGGGCATAGACGACGGCGATTTGGTGGAAAAACTGATTTACGAATATCGCTATGAATATGAAAGGAGCGGCTGGCGCGAGTGCAGCGTCTACGACGGTGTGGAAGACCTATTGAAGCGCTTAATCAGCGAAGGCTTTACGCTTGCGGTTGCCACATCAAAACCTATAAAATTTTCAAAGATTATGCTTGATGACTTGGACTTGTCCAAGTATTTCAAGTTTATCGGAGGAGCGAGTTCCGACGAGGCTAGAGATACCAAAAGCGACGTGATAAATCACGTATTGAATGCTCTTGAAGTGAAAGATAAATCGTCTGTCGTCATGGTCGGCGACAGACTTTACGACATAGAGGGCGCGAAACAATCCGGAGTGGACAGCATAGGCGTTTTGTGGGGTTACGGAGATACGGAGGAGTTTGAAAATTACGGCGCGACTTATATTTTGGACACACCTAAATCCTTGGGCGATTTTTTGACAAACGGCAGATAAACAGTTGTTTTTTAATAGTTAAACCCCGTTTTGTGCAACTTGATTCGTTTGCTATTTTTGTCAACTGCTATAAAACCTGCCTTTGAGTGTTATGGATGCAAACTATTTTGCGTCATTAATTTGCGTCATTAATTTGTGTCATTAATTTGTGTCATTAAGTTGAGATAAATAAATCCTGTTCGGCATTCGCAAATCAAATTGAGCGTGCTTTTTAGTTGCGGTAATTGTTTACAATTTTTAAACGGCAGTCGGTTTTTTCAAAAGATATGTCCACTTTGTCTTTGTAAAAGACTTGTTCGCCGTCCACACAAAAACTGGTGAGCGAGTGCAGTTTCAATTCTGCATTTTCAATACGCTTGAAAATAACATTGCCGCTTTGTTCCGTTTTCAGTCCCAAAAAGAATACGCGAAAGAACGGGAAAAACATTTCGATTTTGCCCAAGATTCCGTCATGACGGGGAGAGCGTATTGCAATAAGATGCGCGCTTTCGGAGTCTTCGTCGTAGGCGCGGTTGAAGTTAAGACCAAAACAACGCGGAGATTTCAAAAACATCAAGAGATTGAACTCGCCTTTGCAGATTTCGGCTCCGTTTGAGGTGACCTCCGCTTTTATGCGGTTGACTTTGTAGGCTTCTAATATTTTGAAAACATAGGCTAAAATGC
>CAYIYN010000092.1:0-4373 GCA_964367645.1 uncultured Bacteroidaceae bacterium | reverse complement strand
CGCTTGGCATTACGGCACCGCTATGCGACTAGGTGTGCCTATGCCGGCGCACTTTTGTCTGGTGCTCGGCACTCGCTTTCTCGCCGCCCTGCGGCTCGTGTTCGGAACTTCGTAAGTTGCCAACGTCCGTTAATATATACGCTTGCTCAGAGTATTTTCGCAACTTCGTAATGAGAGAGTTAGGGTTCACTTTCGCTTAGTGTTATAGCATTATCTAACAATAATTAAAAAAATAAAATCGGAATGCGTGTTCCGATTTTTATTATAATTTAGTCTTTTTGGTCGTGTTGTTACATTCGATTTTGTGTGTGGTTTTTAACTTAAGATTGCAAATTACAATTCAATTCTGCTTATAAGCGCACGTGACAGCGTGCCTTCGTCGGCATACTCTATTACCGAGCCTTCGGGCAGTCCGCGCGCGATGCGTGTCACTTTGATGCCGAGCGGTTTAATTAGACGAGCGATATACATTGCCGTCGCCTCGCCTTCTACGTCGGGATTTGTGGCGAGTATTACTTCTTCCACATCGGGTGTTAGTCTGGCAAGCAGTTCTTTTATGCGAATATCTTCGGGACCGACCCTATCCATAGGTGAAATTACTCCGTGCAAAACGTGATAAACACCCTTGAAATCCTTGACTTTTTCAAGTGCGGACACGTCTTTGGGTTCTTTGACTACGCAAATCGTGGCGGGTTTACGGGTGGCGCAAATATCGCAAACGTCGTTTTCGGTGTAATTGCCGCAGACTTTGCAAAAATGCACCTCCGCTTTGACGCATTTTATCGCGTCGATAAGCGCATCAATGTCTTCGTTGGAAGAATTTAAGATTGCATATGCATAGCGCGCCGCAGTCTTTTCTCCGACTGACGGCAGTTTGCTTAGCGCCGAAATAAGTTTTGCCAAAGGTTCAATATATTTCATTTTTTTTCTTGTTTGCTTTTCTTAGTGCTGTCAAAGTTCAATCTACAGTTAAAACAATCCGCCTGCTCCGCCCATAGGTCCAAGAAGTTGAGAGGACAATTCCTCCGCTTTTTTCATTGCGTCGTTTAAGGCAGCAAGTATCATATCTTCCAGCATTTCGACATCGTCGGGATCGACCGCTTCGGGTTTGATGGTCACGGACACGGGGGTCTTGTTTGCCATAAGGACAACTTCCACCATTCCGCCTGCTGAGCTTCCCGTCACTTCCGTTTCGGCAAGTTCCGCCTGCGCTTCTTGCAGTTTTTTCTGCATCATTTGCGCTTGTTTCATAATTTGCTGCATATTGCCGCCGCCGAAGCCGCCGCCACCGCCACCGTATCCCATATATACCTCCTAGGATAAGTCATAATTCAGTTTTTGCCGACCGCAAACCTACACGCCCGGCATTTGGTTAAGTTTCATTTAAAGATATTTCGTTTCCCGCCCATCTGCCACTTTTATGCCAAATATCATTTGACTTGTAGACATTTTAGCAACGTTAATTAATCTTCTGATTAAGCAAATATTCGAGCGTCAGACAAGGAAGGGATTGTGACACAGACAGGAGCGTACTTATTGTACGTGACTGATTGAGGCAAAGCCGCTGACGCAGTATCACGCCGAATAGTTGCTTAATTTCGAGCGTCAGACAAGGAAGGGATTGTGACACAGACAGGAGCGTACTTTTTGTACGTGACTGATTGTGGCAAAACCGCTGACGCAGTATCACGCCGAATAGTTACTTAATTTCCAAATACTTCCCAAACATTTGCTTGATATACGGAAGTGTCTTGTCGTCATTTAGGCGCATCTCCTCTTTTATCACAAGTTTTTTATCACATAGCGAATAAAAGATTTCGTTTATCAAGTCACGGTTTTGCTTTTGAGTTAGCAAGTCGTATGTGGCGGCGTTTGAAACAGAAGCTGAAAACTCTTCGTCGCTGCATTCGATTTCCGCTTCGACTGCCGCAAGGGCGAGGAAACGGAACCCTCTGTTTTCCAGTTCGGACGCGACCCCTTTCCACACCTGCCTCGCGTCCTTTGTTGCCGGTGCCGGACTAAAACCCCCTTTGTATAAAGTGGCGATTTTTTGGTCCAGTTGTTTTATTTTGCTTTCAAGTTCGTTGATTTTGCCGTTATCCGCCCCCTCAACCGAACCCAATGTCGCGCTGACGAGCGCCGCTTCAAACAAAATGCGATGCTGGGTGCTGTAATGGAATTCACCTTCCAAAGAGTTCATAATTTTCATTATGTTCATGCATTTGCGCACGCTGTATTTCTTTGCCAATTCGGAATATTTCAAATATACATCGTCGGGAATGCAAAGCATTTCTTTTGCCGTTTCACAGGTTTTGATATAGAGCACGTCACGGAAGAGCGACGCTATATCGGAAGCGAGAATCGGAACACTTTTGCCCAAATCACACATCTTTGATACGGCATTCAAAGCGCCTTCTAAGTTGCCGTCAGCAATAAACTGAGCAAGGTCAACAAGTTTTTCGGGATCGGATGCGCCCAAAACTTCAAGCACGCTGTTGTAGGTAATATTGCCGCTTGAATAACTGACGCACATATCTGCAATGGACAGTGCGTCGCGCACACTGCCTTGTCCTGCATTTGAAATAAGTTCCACCGCTTGTGGCTCGTACGATACTTTGCAATCGTCAAAGATATAGCGCAGCCTCTCGGCGATTTTGCTTGACGGCACCAAACGGAAATCCAACCGCATACAACGAGAAAGGATAGTGGCGGGTATTTGATGGATTTCGGTTGTTGCAAGTATGAATATCGCGTGCGAAGGCGGCTCTTCTAGGGTCTTAAGCAGAGCGTTATACGCACTTTTTGAAAGCATGTGAACTTCGTCGATAATGTAAACTTTGTAACGTCCGATCGTGGGCGGAAATCCGATTTTATCTGTCAATTCTCTTATCTGGTCGACACTGTTGTTTGATGCAGCGTCCAGTTCGAGTATGTCAAAATTGCCCGAAAGAGCAAGTTCCAAACAAGCCTCGCATTTCCCGCAAGGAGAACCGTCTATCGGGTGTTCGCAGTTGACGGCGCGTGCAAAAATCTTTGCCACAGAAGTCTTTCCCGTGCCTCTTGTGCCCGTGAATAGATAGGCGTGCCCGACGGTGTCGGAATTAATTTGGTTTTTTAGCGTCCGCACTATGTGATCTTGACCAATGACTCCTTCAAACGTGTCAGGGCGGTATCTGCGGTATAAAGATGAGTGTGCCATAGCGATTATTATAATATATCTAAAGTAATAAATCAAGCGCGAACTTCCCTATTGTTATATCCTTTTTGCAAGTCGGTACGCCGTTTGTCATAGAGCGGTGGGGAGAGGTCATATCTTTTAATATGCGAAAAATCGACAAAGGAAATTGTCTGGTCGTCGCCACAATCGTGATGTGTTTTGCGCTGACACTTTGTTGCTGCCTGCTTTTTGACGGAGCGGGCTTGCTTTCCACTTTTGAAAAAAAAGAAGAAGAACATTCGTTTTTTTGCGTAGTTACGGGCGGCTATTCCGATGTAACGATAGCGCGCTCTACGGCAGATTTAATCAAACTCCGCGGCGGCGCGGGATATATAATACAAGGCGAAGAAATTGAAATTGCGCTTGCCGTTTATCCAGACTCCGAACAAGCCGAAAGCGTCCTTTCAAAACTAGGCGACAAAAGCGCATATATAAATGAAATAGCACTGAAAACACCGGATTATAAATGGGTAAAAACAGAGAATCAAGACGACATTAAAGCCGCCTTGACTTATTTTGACACTGCCTATGACAAGCTCTATTCCGTTGCCAATTCACTTGCGGCAGGCACACTTTCAACCGAAGACGCAAAAACCCAAATAAGGGTTTTATCTATGACAATAGAAGACATAAAGTCCGATTTCTATTCAAAATTTAGCACCAGTGACAAAGAAGAAATCACCGAAATCAAACTCGCTCTCATAACCTGTATGGCGCTTCTTGACAACGTGAACACAAGCGGTTCGCTCGCAGCAGTCCTCTCTTCCGTCCGCTATCAAACCGTCCAACTAGTTCTATGCTACCAAGCCCTCTGCTCAAAGATTTAGATTTGAACTTCGTAAGTTGCCAACGTCCATTTATTAGTACGCACATTCAGAGTATAGAGGGCGTGCACGTGAAAGTTTGTCCAGAGGCGATTCTTCGGCTTCGCTCAGAGTGACAAGATGGCAGATTGCCCGTTCTCTCCGTCTGCCCCCCCCCAAATGAGTGAGCACTCACTCATTACGAAGTTCCGAACACGAGCCGCAGGGCGGCGAGAAAGCGAGCGCCGAAAGAGAGATAACACGCACTCACCAATTACGCGGTTGCGAAAATACTCCTAGCAAGCGTACATATTAACGGACGTCGGCAAATTACGAAGTTGCGAAAATCCGCG
>CAYIYN010000091.1:0-4401 GCA_964367645.1 uncultured Bacteroidaceae bacterium | reverse complement strand
CGCACTTTGGTCTGGTGCTCGGCACTCACTTTCTCGCCGCCCTGCGGCTCGTGTTCGTAACTTCGTAATGAGAGAGTGCGTATTCAATCTCGCTCGGAGTATTTTCGTAACTTCGTAATTTGCCGACATCCGTTATTATGTACGCTTGGTCAGAGATATTTCCAATAATTTACAACTAAAATTACTTACGCAAAACTCAAACTAGCCTTATGGCAAAAAAATTACGTTTGGCATCTTATGCGTTTATACTTTCCATTGTGATGGCTCTTGTCATTTTGCCTCCGCCCTCAGGCACGGTTATCGCTGAAGAAAATGATTATGTTTTTTTGGGTGGAAATCCCATAGGCATCGTTGTCGGAGCGGGGGGGCTTATCGTTATTAACGTCGGCGAGGTAGTGACAAATGACGGCAATGTGTCGCCTGCCGACGGCTTAGGGCTGTCAAAAGGCGATGTGATAACTCATTGCAACGGCGAAAAGGTGGACAGCACTTTCAGATTCCGTGAGATAATCGAAGAGTCAAAAGGAGAAATCAGCCTCGCAGTCAGAAAAACGGACGGAACTAAGCAGATGCTTATAGGAATCAAGCCCGCAGTTGATAAACTTACGGACACAAAAAAACTGGGACTTCTTTTGAAAGAAGATCTGGCGGGAATCGGCACCTTGACTTTTTATACGGATGAGAGCGAATTCGGAGCGCTTGGACATCATATTATGGACAGCGAAAGCGGTTTAAGCAAAGAACTGAACAGCGGAAAGATATTTCCCGTTTCCGTTAGCGGTGTGGTGAAGGGTGAAAACGGCAAGGCGGGCGGACTGAATGCCTCGATAAACCGTTTGGAAAATCCTTTGGGAACTATCAACGAAAACACCGATATAGGCATTTACGGCGAGTATACCGGTCCTGTCAAAGGCGCAAAGGTAAAAGTTGCCAAGAAGGGTGAAGTGAGAATGGGAAGAGCGCAGATTTTGACCACAATAAGCGGAACCGAGCCCAGACTTTATGACGTCGATATTGTCAAAACCGTATCACAGGAAGAACCTTCTCAAAGGGGACTCGTTATCAGTGTGCGCGACAAAGAATTGATTGAAAAAACCGGCGGTATAGTGCAGGGTATGAGCGGCAGCCCTATATTGCAAAACGGAGTGTTGGTAGGTGCGGTAACACACGTTTTTTTGAACGATACAACGCGCGGTTACGGTGTCCATGCCAGATTTATGTATGAGTACGCAGATAGACAGAGCGAAAAAAAGGAGGCCGCTGCATTAGCGGCCTAAAACTGTAATAATTGACATTTACAGTATCTAAACCGATATATTTTCTTGGCAGTATCTTGAACCGGAAAGCCTTTCAAGTGCCGTAAGCACAAATTGTTTGTTTGTCGGTTTGCCCTTATCTTCGTCCAAAGTTTCTCCAAACTCTTTGTACAACACGTCAACGTCGCCTCTTAGCCAAGCCGCCGAAATGGCGTTTTGTATGTCTTTTTCAATGCTGCATACGTCAATCCCGAAGTGCATAGACAGTTTTTGGTATCCGCAGTATTTCAGAGGCAAAATTTCCTCTCCGACTCCCGCGTTTTCCAAAAGTTTGGCAAGGAGATGATAACCTTTTAGATTCGGCTGAAAGCCGAGGGACAGCAGATATTTTTTGATGCACGGCAAAGATAGCCCTAAATTTGTTTCTTCCATAGCCCGATTATACGGCGGTAGAATGAGCACGTAACGTCGAAGTTTGTCATATTTGACCGTATGTTGCCACATAATCTTGTATGGATGTCCGAGTGCGAGCCTTACTAAATTCTGTAGCCGATTTTTTCAGGCACAACAAGAAATCGATTATCTGTTATAGCGTGCTGTTTATCTTCGGTTTGATAATCGGCATAATTGCGGCAGTGAATAACGCAGGCGGCGAATTTGAAAATTATCATCCCGATGAAATCGTCTACGGTGGCGTCAAAGTCTTTTTGTTTTCATCGTTGATTATCGCGGCGGGGTACGGAATCATAATCGTGTCGGCAACAGTGCGCTCACTGACTTTTTTATCGCTCATACCATTCGGTGTGCTGGGGATAGAATTTGGACGCTACATAACGCTTTTGGTGGGTTATTATGCCTTTATCGGAATCATAAATCTTATATTCATATACATTCCGTTATTTCTTATTACCTTTGTTTGTATGCTGTTTGCCGCCGCAAAAACGGCAGGGCAGTTTTATTGCCAATGCACTCCAAACGGCGGACTGCGCCAGCCTGTTGTGACAAACATAAAATGCTATTTTGTGAATATTGCATTCAATTTTTTTATATTTATCGTGGTAGGTGCGATGACGAAAGTCATAGTGGTCGGACTGTAACTCGTTTTTTGTAAGATTGAAACCAATATAAACGAAACGGGGATTGTGACTTTTAATACGTCGTCTAACAAAGTAGCGGCGGCTTTGCTGATCTTTTTCAAAAGGTTTTTAAATCAAAGTAATAAGGCTTAGGCAGTAACGCATATTTTTGCGCTGTTTTCACAATCTACAACAAAGAGGTGAACTATGTCCAAATCATATTTTTCTTTCAATAAATTTCTTAGAGCGGCGACGCTTGCGCTTGTGTGCCTATGTTTGCTGTTCTTTTCGTGCATCTACCGCTATGACGGTCTAAAGCCCGTTTACGCGCAAGAGGACGTCCCTGAAAACGTTCTGAGCAGTGTTTCCGAAAGCATTATAAAGAGTGCGGCTTTGCCCGACTTTTCCGTGTGCGGAAAATCGGCGTATCTAGCCGATGCCGACAGCGGTACCGTTGTCTACGAAAAGAATTCTGCCGAAAGACTGCCCATTGCAAGTATGGTCAAAATTATGACGACTCTGCTTGTGCTTGAAGCCGTAGATGCAGGCAAATTGTCGCTTGACGAGGACGTTGCCGTCAGCGAAAATGCGGCGTCAATGGGCGGCTCGCAGGTGTTTTTGGACGCGAACACCAAACACAAAGCAAGGGAACTTATAAAATCCATAATTGTAGCGTCTGCAAACGACAGTTGCGTGGCTCTTGCGGAGCGCGTGAGCGGAAGTGTGGGCGGATTCGTTTCGGATATGAACACTAAGGCAAAGCACCTTGGAATGAACAACACGAACTTTGTCAACTGCACGGGTCTTCCTGCCGCGGAAAGTTTTTCGAGTGCGGCGGACGTTTACACCATGCTGCGTGAACTTCTAAAGCATCCGACTTTTTTTGACTATTCACAAATTTGGCTTGAAGACTATGCCCATCCGGGCGGCAGAACGACCACAATTACCAATACCAATAAACTCGTACGCTTTTACAACGGCTGCGACGGCGGAAAAACAGGATTCACAAATGAGGCAAAATTCTGCCTTGCCGCGACTGCAAAGCGAGATAACACGCGTGTTATCGCAGTGGTTATCGGCGCAAGCGGTTCAAAAGAGCGTTTTGGTGCGGTTTCTCAAATGTTCGACCGCGCGTTCTCAACTTACTCGACAAAGATATTCCTTGGCAAGTCTGAAAATCTTGTGAACGAAGTTGCGGTGTCGGGGGGCAAAATAAAGACTCTTTGCGTCCGTCCCAAAAACGATTTGCAGGCATTTTCAATGAGAAATGCCGACGACGGATATGAAGTGCGTATTGATTTGCCCGATAAAATCAAAGCGCCGATAAACGAGGGCGACGTTATAGGAACGGCTTATCTCACCAAAAACGGCGAAGTCGTGTCGCAAACGGAACTTGTTGCCGCTCAAACTGTTCAAAAAGCGTCAATATTAGATTTGATAAAACGAATCGGCAAAAAATGGTAGGGCAAAAAATAATAGCAGATTGAACCGATATACCCGATAATTAAATCGGTCTTATTAAAACTTAACCCCTTTCGCACTCAATGTGAAAGGGGTTTTATTTTTTAATATACTTTGACAATCCCCGAGTGTTATGTTAAAATTTATACCATATGAGGTACATATGAACACGCGAGATACACTCTATGTTGAAAACGGCTTTTTGCATATAGGCGGCTTTAATGCCGTTGATTTGGCAAGCCGTTTCGGAACGCCTCTATACGTTATGGACGCAGAATACATACGCGAAGTGCTGAGCAAGATGATTGCCGCTGCAAAAACTTTCGGCGACGGTGCGGTTGCGTATGCGTCAAAGGCTTTTTCGACCCTTGCCACAACTTCGCTTATGGAAAAAACGGGCGCGTGGTTTGACTGCGTATCGGGCGGAGAACTGTATCTTTTGCTTAAAGCGGGAGTTGAACCAAAGCACATTATTTTTCACGGAAACGCCAAAACAACTGCGGAAATACGCCAAGGTCTAGAAGCAAAAATAGGATATTTCGTCATTGACAGCGAAAGCGAAATCGACCAAATAGACACTATTGCAGCAAAACTCGGCATAATTCAAG
>CAYIYN010000090.1:0-4783 GCA_964367645.1 uncultured Bacteroidaceae bacterium | reverse complement strand
CGTTCGGGTGGGCTTTTATCCGCGCCCTGCGCGGATTTTCGCAACTTCGTAATTTTCCAACGTCCGTTAATATGTGCGCTCGCTCAGAGTATTTTCGCAACTTCGTAATAAACAAGTGCGTGTTCACTCTTGCTCGGGGTATTTTCGCAACTTCGTAATGAGAAAGTGCGTGTTCACTCTCGCTCAGTCTTATTTCGCAACTTCGTAATAAACAAGTGCGTGTTCACTCTTGCTCGGAGTGTTTTCGCAACTTCGTAATAAACAAGTGCGCGTTTGCTCTTTCTCAGAGTATTTTCGTAACTTCGTGATGAGAAAGTTCGAGTTTACTCTAACTCTGCGTTTAACAATTTGCATTATTACTTTTGTTTTTGACTGCGGAATTTCTTGTTCAAAAGCAGAGCGAAAAGAAGGCTTTTTTTGAGTGTCCGAATTTCCTTTTTAGTGTGCGAAAAGAATTTCGACACAACATTTTGCCGTCTGAAAAAAAATTGCTTTAAACCCTTGAAAACCTGCTCCTTGCGTGTTACAATCTCAATCCACGCTAGATTAAGCAAAATTCGGAAAGGAGCGCTATCTTGGACTTTGAGATAGAGAACAACGGTTTAATGCCGATGGACAGCAAAATTCAAAAACTCATCATCTTGTTCACTTTTGAAAAGATGGCGATTCCGCTTTCCGAAGCGATTGTTTTGGATATTTGCACCTCCGACAATAATTGGCTGACCTATATGGAATGCAAACAGTTTCTCGATGAACTCGTAGAAACCAATCTCGTTTACAAAGTTCCCAAAAGCGACTGTTTGAATATCACTCAGGACGGTATCAGTTGTCTTGCGTTGTTTTTCACAAGGATTCCCTCATCCATTCGCGACGAAATCACCGCTTACGCCCGTGATAACCGCATGCGTTTCAAAAAACGCCAGTCGTATTTTTGCGATTATTCCAAAAACGCGGACGGCACCTACACCGTAATACTGCGTATCAACAATGACACGACCGCTCTTATGGAACTAAAACTTGTGGTTGCCAATCGCCAACTTGCAAAATACCTTTACAAGAGTTGGGTTGACAAGGCTTCACAAACCTACGCTCTCATTCACGATACGCTTCTTGATTAAAGCGTCAGCGTGCCATTTTGATTGACGTAGAAAACACGAAACGACTGACAGTGCTGGCAATAAAGCGAATAACCAAAAAAACCGTTACTTCGCAACAATCAAACAATTTAACAATAAAAAAGCCGCTGAACACAGCGGCTTTTTCTTTTAAGTTGCGCTCTTTTATATTTCAATGAGAATTTTGTTGAACTGATAGGGATATTTTGCGCATTCTTTTATCATAGCCGGCACTTCGTCAAAATCAACCGTTTTGGAAATCAACCCGTCCGTCTTTACTATTTTGTTGGCGAGCAGATTTATCGCGGAGGACATTTCGTTGTGCCCGTCGCCTACGCCTTTGATAGTCAGTTTCTTGTCCAAAACAAATTCCATATCCAACTGATGTTTGGAACGTGTGGAATAACCGGCAATTAAAACTACGCCCTGATTTTTGACAAGTCTAACGGTGTTGCCAAAAGGAATACCCTCGCCCGCATATACTGAAAACTCGCACATTCTGCCGCCGGTGATTTCTTCCACTCTGCGCTCCAAATTGTCATAGGTGGGATTTAGGGTGTAATAAACTCCCCAATGTTCGGCAAGATGAAGTTTGTCATTGTCCAAGTCAACAAGTATAGGCACCAATTGATAATAAATCGCAAGTTGCGAGAGCACCAGTCCCAAAGTGCTTGCGCCCACGATTAGCACATAGTCGCCTTTGGAGGAATCCATATTTTCAAAAACGCTGTTTCCAAGTGCGATATATTCCGCAAATATGGCATCTTCATCGGGGATACCGTCCGGCAAAGGATACACGTTTTCAGCCGGCACCGACACAAAATCGGCAAGAAGGCCGTTTATATCCATGCCCATAACGTGCATTTTTTTAACGCCGTTTTCTTCGTAAGGGACAAAGGGACTGACAACCACCCTAGCACCCAGTTTGAGTTCCAAACTTTCGTCTTCTTCGGAAACATAGCCGACACCGCTGTGACCGGGCACGGTTATGCCGTCTGTGTCCCCTAAAAAATACAGAATGTCTGATGATGACAAAGCCACCTTGCTCATTTTCAATTTGACCTCGTTTTCCTTGCGTTGCAAAGTATCTTCGGCCAACCTGATATTATCCAGATTTTCGATATGCCATGTTTTCATTTTTCTCTCCTATCAATCCGCTTTATGCTAGCATAGTTTGCCCTATTATGCAAGTTAAAAGCCACGGCGTTAACTTGTCACATCAAACCAAAAGTCTGGCTTTAGACGGCAACGAAACTATTTTGTCGTTTGTGCCTTCAAATGTGTGTTCGCTGTTTTTCATATCGGCATTCGGCACGAAATACACTCTTTTGCCAAGCCATACTTTTGCCGCCTCACGGCGCATCAAATTTTTTTCAAAAATCGTGTCCGCAATTTCGGGATTGACGTTTACGATATAGGTCGAAAATTCATTTTTCAGCGTATATTCGATAAGTTCGTCACGCATGACAAATACGCTTTGCTCATTAGACACAACGTGTCCGCCCATACACTCTTTGCACGGCGAGAGCATAAACTCATCAACCGGCAACCTGCTTTTTTTGCGGGTGAGTTCAACAAGCCCCAAAGCCGTCATTTCAACCGCAGAGGTTTTTAGTCTGTCGCTCTTAAGAGCGGTTTTAAGTCGCCCGACTATGGCTTCTTTGTGCTCGTCGGTCGCCATATCGATGAAATCGATAACGATAATACCGCTGATATTTCTAAGCCTCAACTGCCTTGCAATCTCGTCTGCGGCAACGGCATTGGTCTTAAACACCGTGTCTTCCAAGTCCTTTCCGCCCACAAATTTTCCGGTGTTGACGTCGATAACAGTCAAGGCTTCGGTTCTGTCAATGATTATATACGCGCCGTTTCCCAAATCCACACGCCTGTCGGAAAGTTTATTGACTTGTTCCGATATTCCGTACTCAGCGAATATGTTGCGCGCGCCGTCATAAATTTCTATATTTGCGTTTCCTACTTTGTTTTCAAGCCCGACGGCAAGGTCTGCGTCATTGACGACCACACAGTCCACATCCTCGCTGAAAGTGTCGCGGATTTCACGCTCCAATAGTTCCACATCGCGGAAGACGAGTGATTTGACCTGCGCCTTTTCATAATCGGATTTTATCTGATGCCAAAGGCGAATTAATTTTTTTGCTTCGCGCTCAATGTCATCATTCGATGCTTTATCTGCCGCAGAACGTATGATAAAACCTATATTCTGCGGACATAGCGTTTTGACATAGCCTTCAAGATAAGTGCGTCTTTCGTCGTTTTCGATTTTTCTCGACACACCTAAAAAATTTGAACCGGGCAACAAAACAAGGAAATATCCCGGCAAAGTAACGTCTGTTGTCAGTCTTGCGCCTTTCAACCCAAACTGCTCTTTGACAACTTGGCACATAATGACGTCGCCCGGGCTAACATTTAGTTTTGTCAACTCTCTGCTGTCTTTCAACCTTCCGCTGTCCACAAGCGATTCGCCGACGTACAAAAATCCGTTGCGTTCAAGCCCTATGTTGACAAAGGCGGCTTTCATGCCCGACAGCACGTTTTCCACACTGCCTTTGTATATGTTTCCAACAAGCCCTCGCATAGTGGAGTGTTCCACACCGAATTCTATCAGTTCACCGTTAGAAGTCAGTGCAACCCTCACGCAATAGGGGTTGTAGTCGATAAACATTTTTTTCATTATCTATATCTCACAAAAGTTCATTCAAATTGACGGCATAGCAAGCGATGCCGCGCCGATAATACCTGCATCGCCGCCCAAAGCCGCAGCGATCACTTTTATTTTGGGATTATATTTGTTTCCGTAAACGTTGCGCGAAACATAGTTTTGAAGAGGCTTAATCAAATAATCACCCTCTTTGGACATTGCACCACCCACGATTATGATTTCGGGGTAGAAGATGTTTCCAAAATTGACAAGTCCCATTCCCACATATTTAAAATAGCGTTTGAGCAAGGCGGACGCTACCTTGTCGCCCTGTTTTGCCGCAATGAACGCGGTCTTGCCGTTCAAACCTTCGGTTTCTGCGATTTGAACAAGCAAACTTTCGGGGTGCTTTTTCATTGCCGCCTCGGTTTGGCGGATAAGCCCCGTTGCAGAGGCGTACGACTCATAATGTCCCGCCTTTCCGCAACCGCATAATGCACCGCCTATATTTATCTGCATATGGCCGCCTTCCGCGCCCGCAGAACAATTGCCCGTAAGGAGCATTCCGTTTGTGATTATCCCTGTGCCTAGTCCTGTGCCGAGAGTTATCAAAACAACGTTCTTTGCCCCCTTTGCGGCACCGAATCTGTTTTCACCGACGACGGCGCAGTTTGCGTCGTTGCTTATCTTTATGTTGTCTATGTTTATTGATTTCCTAAGAATCGATACAATCGGGACTTTCACCAAATCTATGTTGCAGCAATACACCACTTCGCCTTTTTTGTCGTCGACACTGCCGGGGAAGCCCATGCCGATGCCGTCAATGTCACCGATTGTTAAATCATTTTCTGATATAATGTCTTTGATAAGTTTTTCAATATCTTTGACAACTTCCGAGCCCGGATTGTCGGGGGTGCATTGAACGGTTTTTTTGAAGACGATTTCGCCGTCGCTTCTCACAACGCCCGCCTTTAGGCTCATTCCGCCCACATCCATACCTATATAGTAC
>CAYIYN010000089.1:2920-4807 GCA_964367645.1 uncultured Bacteroidaceae bacterium | reverse complement strand
GGTCCCTTTAGGGGGAACGCGATTGGGGAAACACCTGAGGAAAGGGGAAATTTCAAGATAATTAAGTTTAGAGTGCAGAATGACACCCCCTTGGCATTTTGTGCCGTTCCCCCTCTGAAGAAGGGGAGAAAGTGCGTGAGGCACGGTCACTCGTATAATTTTTGGTCGTAGCGGTCGCCGCCGTCGGGTAAAATTGCAATTATATTGCTTTTGCCGTCTTTTCGCATTTCAAGGGCGGCAAGATATGCCGCAGCGGAAGAAATTCCGCATTTTTCACCGCTTATCCGATAAATTTCTTTAACAGCCGCTACCGCGTCGTCGCCTTTGACGGTGATGATTTTGTCAATCCTATCTTTTTCGACAAGTTCGGGTACAAAGTTTGCGCCGATTCCTTGTATCTTGTGAGAGCTTGCGCGCCCTTCGGAAATGAGCGGACTTTCATAAGGTTCAACCGCAACGACTTTGCAGTCGATTTTATTGTCGCGGATATAGTTTTTTATTCCGAAATATGTTCCGCCGCTGCCTATGCCGCATACAATCCATTTTGTATTGGGACGTGCGGCAAAAATTTCAGGTGCGGTTGTTTCATAGTGAGCCTGTATGCCTGATTTATTGCCAAATTGATTGGCTAGGTATGCGCCGTTTGCCATATATTCGCGTGCAGTTTTAACCGCTCCGCTCATACCTTCTTTTGCGTCCGTCAGCGTGACTTTTGCGCCGTAGTGTTCCATAAGAGCAATGCGCTCCTTGCTCATACTGGACGGCATAACTGCTATAAATTTCAAACCGAGTTCTTTGCAAACGTACGCAAGACCGATGCCCGTATTTCCGCTGGTCGCCTCTACAACGGTTCCACCTGTCTTAAGTTCGCCGCTTAACAAAGCGTTTTTGACAATATAAAACGCCGCTCTGTCTTTGACGGAGCCGGCGGGATTTCGGCTTTCGAGTTTTCCCTCGATTTCATTCCCTAAGTTTATAAGGGGGGTATCGCCGATTTTTGATTGCAGCTTTTCAAGCGGTTCTTCGCTAAATTTTTCTGTCATCATTGTTACTCACTAACAAATCATTGGATTTTATTTCCTCATTTTCAATGCTAATCGGTTTTGCAATTTCTGTTGCACAATCATTGTTTGCGCCCGGTATTCTTATGGTTTTGAAAGACATCAGTAAGATTGCTACACCCAAAATACGAATATGCAGAAGCACTTGCTGATAGGGATTGCATAAAAGAGTTACCGCAAGAGCCGCATCTATTACAGTGATAATAAGCTCGACCAAATCAAAGACTACAACATCTTCGTGATGTTTGACAAATCCAAAGATGACAAAGCTGCCGCGAGCTAGCCCGATAAAGCCCCAGATTATCATAATTGTGCCGACTGCGTTTTCTCTTTGCGACAATATGACTATCCCCAAAACTATGAGGACCGACGCCACTGACAGACGGCTCGTGCTGTTTTTGTTGCCGTAATCGCGGAGTCCTTTTACAAAATATGCCGCGCCGACAACTATAGTCGCAGAACCGACAACCCAATGCAAAACGTCCTCTATTCTACTCGCGAAAGCAATTATTATGACGCCTGTAGCAAGAAGAAAATAATTCGTGCCTTTGAATATGTGCTTGGCAAACTGCTTGAAGTTCGTTTTTTGTCTGGTTAGTTTAACTTTCATTTTTCCTATCTCAATGATATGTTTATTAGAATAAGCTTATAACCTTTTGGTTTTCATTCCTAAATTTATAATAACATCAATGTAAACGCTGCACAACAAAAAAATTCAAAATACTTGCGTTTCGCTTTTAAAAAGACTAAACTTACGTGTATGTACCCGTAGCTCAACTGGATAGAGTACCGGATTCCGATTCCGGCGGTTGGGAGTTCAAATCTC
>CAYIYN010000089.1:0-2820 GCA_964367645.1 uncultured Bacteroidaceae bacterium | reverse complement strand
TTCGGGTACACCAAAAGAGTGACGCTCGCCGTCACTCTTTTTTCACGAAGAGCTTCCCGCTTTCAAAAGCGGCGCGTGTCAGACACGCGATTCTCCCAATAAGCCGGGACTGACGCTTGAATAAATAAATTCGTTGTCTTGGCTGTTATATCAGGCCCTCGGTTCTTTCTTTTCAAATCTCTTCGGGTACACCAAAAGAGTGACGCTCGCCGTCACTCTTTTTTCACGAAGAGCTTTCCGCTTTCAAAAGCGGCGCGTGTTAAACACGCAATGCTCTTAGCGAGCCGAGGCTGACGCTTGGATAAGGTATATCCCTCTCTAATTTGCCTTCAAATTTCTATATATTAATTTATATGCTTTTTTATTGACCGAACTAATTGATTTTTGACAAAATCTTCTTCACCAACGTTTCCATTGTTCCGCCCTCTTTGTAATCGGCGGCGGTTATGCTTTCCACGCGCTTTTCTCTTAATAATCTTTCGGCTTTTCCCCTGCCCGATACATCGGGGTCATACACTCCGATTGCGTAGCCGCCGTATTGGTGCAGAAGCGCCATGCAAGGAATGTCGGTATCGCTGTCGCCTATGTACAAAAAATTGCTAAAAGGTATGTTAAAGTTTTCAAACGGCATATAGTCGTTCACACTATCGTCCGTTTCTAAAAAAATGCCTTTACTAATGCGGAATAAAAACTGCGTTTTGTTTGTATAACTCACAACATGAGCCGGCCATACTGCAATGCCGTCTTCGTAAAGGTATTCCGATGCATAAATTTTTTCAAAATATTTTGCGATTGAAGTGCCTTCGATAATTTCGCGGTTGCCGGACGATATGACAAAATGATGCACCTCGACTCCCATAGATTTTCCTATGGCGTTAATTCGCTCAAACCAACTTTCGACGCCGTTAAAAAATTTTATGTTTGCGCCCAAATCGTTCAAAAAGCTGCGCGTAATAGTTACTCCTTTCTGTTTTGCATAGCGAAGCATCATAAACATATACGTATGATTTAGTTCCACGTTTTCGCTTATAGAAAAATCGTCGACAATCTTCCAAAATTCTTGGGCATCCATTCCCACGGTCTGCACAAAGCCCTGTGCCTGCATATCCGTGGGGGTTAGAGTTTTGTCAAAATCGTAACAAATTGCAAATTTTTTCATAAAAACGAGATTTCTCCAATACAAAAATAATACCACATTTACATGATGTTTTCAACAGAATTCACTTTTCAAAAAAGACAAAAAAATCGGCGCAGTTTGCGCCGATTTTCTTATGCGAATATTTTTAATTTCCCGTGTACTACACTGCAGTTTAAAAGTTTGTCTTCTATGATTTCTCCGTCCAATTCAAACAGGCTGTCATCCAAAATCTCGATTTTTACCTCTTTTGCATTGAACTCCTCAACAAAAGACTCATTGATGTGCCGGGCTTTCAGAAGTTTTAATAGTGCATACAAAATTTTGCGCTTTGGCAACTCGTTTGCCACAACCACGTTCAAAATTCCGTCGTCAGGCACGGCATTCGGGCAGATTTGAATTCCGCCGCCGATAAAGCCGCCGTTTCCGATGCCAATCATAAAGACATTCTTTTCTGACACCACGTCATCAATGGTCAGACGCAATTTGTGGAAACGCGTGTTTAGGAGGGTGCAAAGAAGCGAGTAATAATACGCAGCCTTTCCCTTCAACTTTTTGCATGTGGCGTATTTGAGCAAAACGTCAACGTCCATTCCGCCGCCCGCCACGTTTAGACAACGATATTTGCCCATTTCTATATAGTCAAAATATTTGGTGTCGCCTTTTAATATAACTTTCAATGCCTCTTCAGGCTTTATGGAATGCCCTGATTTTTTGATAAAATCGTTGCCGCTTCCGCATGCGATTAAGCCGAGCGTAACATTGTCAAAATTGCTTATTCCGCAAAGCACTTCATGAAAAGAGCCGTCACCGCCCATAACGACTATTTTTGTATCGGGCTTTTTTGATAGTTCTGCGGCAATATTCTTTGCATGTCCCGCATACTCCGTCTTGTGTAACGTATATTCCACTTTCCTCTGCTTAAGTATTTTTTTAACGCTCTTTATCGCTTTTGACGTCTTGCCCTTTCCGCCAAGAGGATTTACTATGATGTCGTACATTTTCATCTCCTTAAACGACCATATTACCGCAATCGGTTCTTACATATTGTAGTTTCGATAAGCCTAAGTGTCAACAGTTATTGAACATTTTTTAAAATATGTTGAATAACGTGGTCTATGTTTATGTAGCACAATTTGAATATATAAAAAAAATTTGCCGCTTTGAAAAACAAAACGACAATGTCAAAAACTATTTTCGATTTTAATTTATTTCACAACAAAAGGGATAATCGCCATCACCAAGCCGAGGATTGCAAAGGCGACAAGCACCCACAAAATCACTTTGTGTTTGTCAAGCATAAGAGGTTTTTCTTTCTCTTTGCTGCGCCAGTTATTTTGCACTGAAGAAACATCCGCCTTTTCCGCTTTGGACTTTTTGCCCTTTTTTGAATTTTTGTCGGACAATTCTTCTGATGCAGCGGTTTCATCAGCGGCTTGCGTCAACTCTTCCGCCTTGTTGTTTTCATCTGTTGCCATATGCTTTCCCAAAATTTTGCTATCTTTATTATATGCGCACGCCTTTTCCCTGTCAAGAGTGAGTGCTGACTCATTCATTCGACGGCAGAAACAATCCAATTTTCTTGGAGTTTCCCCGTTCCTAGTGTCTTGAAGTTTCCCCTTTCCTCAGATGTTTCCCCAATCGCGTTCCCCCTAAAGGGACCCACGCGAGCCTTACGGCGGGGA
>CAYIYN010000088.1:0-5048 GCA_964367645.1 uncultured Bacteroidaceae bacterium | reverse complement strand
ATCGTTTTTTTCACTGTTGTATATCCTCCTTGCCAAAATCAAAAATTCGTGAAATTCCTCCGTCACTATAATACATTGTTCTCGCCATATTTGCAACACCGGTTGTTTTACCTATTTTTTTGTATAAAAAATCACGCACGGTTATTGCCGTGCGCGACCTGTTTTTTTGTGCTTTTTTATTTTAGATTTTATTGTTGCGCTATTGATTTAATGTCAGTTTTCATTGCCTCCCGCTTCGGCAAGAGCGTCTTCGTCGGCTTCGCCGTTTTGGGCGGGCTTTTCAACCTTGCGCATGATGACGAACTTATCCATAAGGAACATAATCACCCAACTGAGGAACGAGCCGATAAGTTTGGAGATGGTGTTGCCCCAGTCCGCTCCGATAGACTTGCCAAACACGTTGCCGAGCGCTCCCGCAAGCCAAGTGCTGAGAAGGATTATTGCAATGACGGTTATGACATACATAATCGCGCTGAACACCAGATTGTTGTTGGCTTCGAAGGTTTTTTTGCGATTGATGGTAAAGGATATAATTTCTGCTACGCATTTTGAGCCAAGCATTGCAATAAAGCCGGCGAGTCCAAACGCACCCGTCTTGCCCGGAGCGTAGTGAAACAAGAACCACTTAAATTCCTGATCACCGCAAGTTTTCAAAAGTCCGTATTGGAGAGCGTACATCGTTGCAAACTCCGCAATGAACGCAATACAACTGATAAGCGTAAACTTAATAATTTGAAAAACGTTTTCGTGGCTGTGCAAAAAGGCTTTGAGTTTGCCCTTAAAAGTGGTCGGTTGCTCTTCCGCTCCGACGTTTGCCGCGCTTATTTCTGCAGCATTTTTCAAATCTTCTTCCACATCGCAATTTACATCTACTTTGATATCCTCTGACATAATACTCTCCCTTTTGTTCAGATAAATTTATTATAACAAAACCACTCTGCTCAGTCAATAATAAAAGCGAATTCTTGACATTTGAATGGCATTATGATAGAGTTTCGCTATCTGTTTATACGTATCAAGCGCTTTAGCGCACGCGCAAATCATTGGAGTCGCCACTGGAAAGACTTGCAATGCGAGAGTAAACACACACCTCACTCATTACGAAGTTACGAAAATACTCCGAGCGAGCGTACATATTCACGAATCTGTATGACAATTTGGGGGCAGACGTAAAGAACAGGCTAATCATTAAACAAGCGGAGTAAACGTGGAAATTTTTATTTGCATACTGCTTTTAGGTATCGGTTTAGTGCTCATTATCAAAGGCGGCGACTGGTTTGTTGACGCGGCAAGTTGGATTGCCGAAGTCAGTGGCGTACCGACATTTGTGATAGGTGCTACCATTGTTTCGATCGCAACAACCCTGCCCGAAATTTTGGTGTCGTGCATATCCTCCGCTCAAGGCAGTGTGGATCTTGCGATAGGCAACGCCGTTGGCTCGGTCAACTGCAACGTTGGGCTGATTATGGCACTGTCACTTGTTTGTATGCCGGTCAAATTCAAAAGAAAAGACTACTTGCCAAAGGCTCTCATTTTACTTGCGGCAATATCCGTATTGTGGGCATGCAGCGCGAGCGGAAGTTTGGGACTGGGTTTGGCATTTGTGGTGCTGGCAATTTTTGTCGTGTTTATTGTTGAAAACCTTTATGTCACAAAGAAAAACGCCTCGGCACCCCTGACAGCAGCAGACACGATAAAGATTGATGACTACAATCATGTTTCTTTCGACACGGATTACACACTAAATGCCGACGGCACAGTCAGCGGAAAACGTAAAAGGACAAAACCCGAAAGCAAGGAAATTATCAAATACGTTCTGCTGTTTATACTTGGCGCAGGCGGTATTGCCGGAGGAGCGCTATTGCTTTCCACCTACGGCGAAAAACTGGCTATCCTTTTAGGCGTGCCATCTGGCATAGTGGGCGTGACAATCATTGCAATAGGCACTTCCATGCCGGAACTGACCACAACTATTATCGCAATAACCAAAAAGAAATCCGAATTGTCGGTCGGCAATATCATCGGCGCAAACATCATAGATATAAGTTTGATACTGCCGCTTTGTTCTTTCATTTCAGGCGGGACTCTGCCCGTTTCGGCTCAAACTTTGGTCATAGATTTGCCTTTCTGTCTTGCGGTTTCAGGTTTTGCTCTCATTCCTGCGCTTATCAGCGGAAAATTCCACCGCTGGCAGGGCGCAATGCTGCTCATAGGTTATACCGTTTATGTCACTCTGCTTGTGCTTAACGTGCTTGGTAAAATTGCGCTTTTCTAACAAATAAATAAATTAACCCTATAAAAAGCGAATCAATCGACATTTGACCAATCATAATAAATCCGATTTAAAGTCAATTATGATTAAGAAAATACTAAAATTAAAACGGAGCGCAAACAGCGCTCCGTTAGTTTTTGATTTTACAAATTTAATGACAACTAATTTTTCTATATGCTTGTCGGCATTTCAAAGTGCGCTGCGCCGTAAGTGTATGTGGCACTGTATTCAAATCCATCAGATTCCGATACGGTTATCTTTGAAATTGTGTTGTTGGGCGCTATTGTAACGGTAATGTGACCGGTTATTTCCTCATCCTCTTCAACGTAGGAGTAATTGATGTAAACTTCCGTATATTTAACTTCTTTTTTCTCAAGAAATTGCTTTCCGCTAAAAGTCGGCTGCTCGCAATTTTCCAAAATGAATTCAATATAATTTCTTCCCGTGTAGATACCGCAGTCTTTACAAAGATTATTATAAAGAGCGTTGCCTTCCGTGTCCTTGAGTTCATCGTAGCCGTTGCTTGTGACAACTCCGTCCGTAGTCACTTGATACAGGTGCATAATTTTGGTTTTCTTTGTATAGTTGTCGTAGGCTTGATACGCTTTTATATAGCCGACATAGTATTCGGTCACTGTTGTAACGTTATCTTCAACAACCGTTTTGACGCTATGGACGATAGGTGTTTCTTGCTTTTTATTTAAAGAAACATAATCGTTGTCCATGCAAAGAGTTGCCGTACCGCTTTCACTGACTTCTCCGTCATAGTACGTATACACTGCTGTAAAATCCGTTTCGTTTCTGCCAAGAATAATAACGCCCGTTTGGTCGTTCATAAGCAACTCGTAGGCAGCCTCCGAATCAATATCTTTGGTCGTGATTTTATTGCAGCCTGCAAAGGAGAGCAAAAGCACAAGAGCCAAAGCGATACACAATATTGTAGAAAGAGATTTTTTCATAAATCCTCCGTTTGGATAAACTTAATTATCGGCTTATATTATACTACCGAGCGTTTTCTTTGTCAAAGGCCTCGGCGCAAGCGATCGCAATGTCCAATCCCAGAGCAAAACTCTCGGGTTTTAGGGAATCGGGAACGTCGCGGCGGTTGTGATAATACGGCGCGCATTTGGGATTTTGCCCGGCAATGCATGCCGCTTTCACTCCGCATTTGCTAAACGCCGCAGAATCGGACGCACCAAAAGGCACCGTTCCGTGCGGCAGAGGGTGATTGACGTCAGGATCTGAACACGCTATGTCCATCAGTTTTACCACTTCGGGGCTGTTTTTTACCATGCCCGTCATATCGCGGTGATATATTGTGAAACAATCATAATCGGTGAGTGTGTCAAAACTCACAACGTAAGTTTCAACGCTTTTCCATTCTTCTTCGTGCTTTTTTGACCATGCGGTCGCTCCGCGCAAACCTGCCTCTTCACTGCCGGTAATCAGCGCGCAAACTTCGGTGTTTTCAAACTGTATTCCGCTTTCTTTCAAACATTTAAGCACGCTTATAGCAGCAAAGCAGCCGGTAAGATTGTCATTTGCGCCGGGTGAAAGATGTTTAAAGGTGCAAACAAAAAACAAACCGATATATGCGGCGGCTGTTACGCATGAGAAAATTATTGACCAAAGCGGAACGGCGGAAACGGTGAAGTTGTAGATAAAAACGCCGATTGAAGCAAGCAGGCAAAGGATGTCAATGACAAGCACAACGACCATCACTTCCTGACGTATTTTCATAAGCGTCCATTCATACGCACTGTCGGCGTGACCGTTGAAGATTATGCGACGCTTAACTTCACCTCTCGGCTCCAATTTGGCATAAAGGTTGCATGAAGTTGTGATGGGCAAAAATTTGTCGATGAGCGGGATATAAAACAAAAACTCGCAAACGGTAATGGTGAGCGAAATCAAGACAAACAACAAAGACACTGTATTCACAGCAACGCTTAACGTATCGTCACCGATAAAATGCAAAAGTTGAATTAGCGCGCCGAAGATAAGCAACACTCCGATAATTTTGGTAAAACCGACCAAAGCGTGGCGAGAAACCTTAAAATCTTCGATAACCGAACTGTCTGCCCAACCGTTAGAATCGATTTCAGATTTCATAAACTCTTCGGCTTTTCTTTCGGCAGGCATACCCGACTCTCTGGGCCCTATCTCCTCACAAATTCGGCGAATGGATTTCATTGAATAATCCACCGCTTCCGCTCTTTTTTCCTTTGATACAAGCATAATTTTCCTCTTCTTGACGCGTATCGGCGCACCGATTAAACATATGCCAAAATTGTAGCATAAACAACCCTTGAAAACAAGAAAATATTCTGTCTGTATCCCATATTTCTTGTAATTCAAATCAAATATGCAATACAAAACCATCGGCGATACTTCGCAGACGGTGTCTGCTCTGTATGACAATTTGGGGGCAGACGTAAAGAACAGGCAAATATTAGAATGTCACTCTGAGCGCAGTCGAAGAGTCGCCACTGGAAAGACTTGCTATGCGAGAGTGAACACGCACCTCACTCATTACGAAGTTGCGAAAATACTTCGAGCAAGAGTTAACACGCACTTTCTCATTGCAATGCCACGAAAATACTCCGAGCGAGAGTGAATCAGCACGCACTCATTACGAAGTTCCGAATAACACTGAGCAAGAGTGAATACGCACTTTCTTATTGCAAAGCTACGAAATAACCCCGAGCAAGCGTACTAATAAACGGACGTCGGCAAATTACGAAGTTGCGAAAATCCGCGCAGGGCGCGGATAAAA
>CAYIYN010000087.1:0-5562 GCA_964367645.1 uncultured Bacteroidaceae bacterium | reverse complement strand
GACTCGATATGTGCCGAAAGTCTTGTGATTTCTTCATCTATGCAGCAGCGGTCGGCGTATAGTGCGATTTCCGTTGCAAGTCGGCTTTCGTCAACGGGCACACCACCCACGACTTCAGATATTCTGGCTGTTAATTTTGCACGATAATCTTCTATGACCGACGGTGCGTATCCTTTGATTATCTCAAGCGAAGACAGCATCGTTTGCAGTTTTTCCAAAAAATCCGCCTTTTGGGTTTCGCCTTCTTTGCTTCTGCAAAAAACCATAGCGTTAAGAGCATCGTCAAGCGCGCCTACGGTCAGATTTTTCAACAGTTCCTCATCTTCGGACGCGGCTTTTCTTGATACGATATCGGTGTTTTTAAGCAGCGTCGAGAGCGTTACATCGCTTTGCAGTCCGGTTTTCATTTGCAGTTCCACCGCTGCTTCCAAGAAATTTTGAGCAAGTTCAAAATCAATCGTATAACCGCCTTCGCTGACGGCGGTTTGCTCGTAACTGAAATACACGTCAACGTGTCCGCGGTTCAGTTTTGCGCCAATCTGTTTTTTGATTGCGTCTTCAAGAAAGTTGAATCCTTTGGGGAGTTTTAGCCCAAGGTCGAGATATCGGTGATTGACCGATTTCAGCTCAACTGTGATTTTTTTTCCGGCTTCTTCGGCAATACCCTTGCCGTAGCCAGTCATACTGTTCATACGCGCGTCCGCCATTTTTAGTGCTTAAAATTATAACAGATATACAATAAAAAGGCAATGCTTTTTGAAACATTGCACTCTTATCCGATATAAAACTGTGTTTAAAGTTGTTTTTTTAGAAGGAGCAGAAATTCGTCTTCGTCGATAATTTTTATACCCAGTTTCTGCGCCTTTTCAAGTTTGCCGCCTGCGTCTTCTCCTGCCAGCACTATGTCAACGGTTTTAGATATGCTCGCCGCGACTTCCCCACCGTTATCTTCAATAAGTTTTGTCGCATCGCCGCGCTTGTAGGTGGGCAGAGAACCTGTCAAAACAAAACGTAAGCCCGAAAAAACTCCCTCATTCTTTTCTTTGACATTGAGGGTTATGCCGCTGTCCAAAAGTGCATTGACGAATGTATCGTTTTCCGGATTTGCAAAATAGTCTGCAACGTTCCGTGCCAAAATTTCTCCGATGCCGTCCACTGAAACAAGCTCGTCATACGAAGCATTTTTCAAATTTTCCAGCGTTCTAAAGTGCTTAATCAAATCTTTTGCGGTCTTTTTGCCAATGCCTTCAATGCCCAAAGCAAACAAAAATCTATCAGGCGATGTTGACTTTGCTTTTTCAATCGAGCCGATTAGATTGCCGATTTTCTTATCACCAAAGCCTTCCAAACCAAATAGCGTTTCTGCTCTTAGGTTCATAAGGTCAACCGGTGTTCTAACACCCTTTTCGTTGTATAACTGCTCTGCTGTTTTTTCGGAAAATCCTTCGATGTCAAGAGCGTCTTTTGATGCAAAATGGTCAAGAATTCCTATCGCTTGCGGAGCGCAATGTTCGCTTGTGCAATACAAAAATGCGCCAACTTCTTTTACAGGACCGCCGCATGAGGGACAGACGGCTGGCTTCATTATTTCTTTGCCGTTTGGGTCGGCTTCGGCAACGCCTGTGATTTCGGGAATTACGTCGTTACTGCGTCTAATAAACACCCTGTCGCCGATGGATAATTTCTTTTTTTGTATGTCATTGAAGTTGTTGAGCGTGGCACGGCTGACCGTTACTCCGCCAATATCTACCGGTTCAAGAATTGCAAGAGGATTGAGTTTTGCACTCCTTGATACCTGCCAAACTACATCGAGCAGTTTCGTTGTCTTTTCGTCCGGACGGAACTTAAATGCAATCGCCCATTTCGGGAATTTTTCCGTATATCCCAACTCTTCGCGCAATTTTACGTTGTCGACTTTGAATACGATTCCGTCAATCAAATAATCAAGATGAGGGCGAATTTCTTCGGTTTTCAGGGCGTATTTTTCCGCATTAACCAGAGATTTTATTATTTCAAATTCGCCTTCTGTTTCAAAACCTTCGCTTTTCAAAAATTCGCGCATGTGCGACTGAGTTTCAAAAGTTTTATCGCTGTAGCCGATATTGTATGCAAAAAAGGATAATCCTCTCTCTGCCGTTAACTTGCAATCAAGGTTGCGGATTGCTCCGGCGACGCCGTTACGAGCGTTTTTAAGCGGTTCGGACGCGGTTTCATTGTAGCGGTTTAACTGCGACAGACGCATAACACCCTCGCCTTGAATTTCTATTGTGCCTTTATACGATATGGTTTTCGGGAGTTTTTTTATTGTGTTCACCTGCGCGGTCACAACTTCGCCCGTCACCCCATCGCCGCGCGTGGCGGCTTTTGTCAATTTGCCGTTTTCATAAAGCAGATTGAGCGTCAGTCCGTCAAATTTGTATTCGGCGGTGAGCGCGGGTAGATACCCTGCCGCTTTTACAATACGGTTGCACCAATCTTCCAGTTCGGAAATTTGCTTACACTTGTCAAGGCTGTATAAACGGAGCAGATGTTTGCTTTGCTCAAATTTATTCTGCGGTGCGCCGCCAACGCGGTGTGTGGGAGAATTTTTAAGAGAATATCCCTCTTCTTCTTCGAGTTTTTTCAGTTCATCGTATAAAACGTCGTATTCCGCGTCGGAAACGACCGGAGCGTCCTCTTCATAATACAAAACGGCGTAGCGGCTTAGAAGTTCAACCAGTTCCTTCATTCTCGAATACTTGTCCATATCTTCTCCGTTGAAGTGTCGTTATTCTACAATTTTCAGATTGGGAGCGGCGACATACAGCGCAAATCTCTTCACTCCAAGTCCCTTAAACGCTATTGCTGCCGTCTTTTCTTCGCCCTCGCCCGTTGTTGAGATGATTATTCCTCTGCCGAACTTATTGTGTTCGACTATTGCGTCTTTGTGATACTGCGAATAATCTTTTTTGCCTTTTTCAATCTTCTGCGTATTGCCTTCGATGTTGCGTTTGTCAAATGGTTTTGAAGCCGTAGCGACAAATTTACCGCTATTGTATCCTTGTCCGTAACGACTTTGACCGTCCCTGATATTAGCGCCTTGTGCGCGCTCGAATTGCTGTGACGGCGCAGCAATCCTGATTGAACCGACTCCGCCCTGCATTTCGGTGACAAAACGGCTTTTGGGCGAAACCGCGACTTCTCCAAAGCGGAAACGAGATCTTGCGTTTGTGACGTACAAAGTCTTGCGTGCGCGAGTTATGGCAACGTACATCAGTCGCCTTTCTTCTTCTACGTCACCTGCGGCTATACTGCGGTTGACAGGGAAAATCCCTTCTTCCAGTCCAACGACGAATATGGTGTCAAATTCCAGCCCTTTAACGGCGTGTACGGTGGCAATCGTGACGTAGTCGTCGGAGTCCATACCGTCAGTGTCGGAAACTAGGGCGACTGACTGCATAAAATCAGAAATTGTAGCACCCGCGTTGTCACTTATAAAGCCTTGCACTGCGCCGACAAGTTCACCTATATTTTCCAATCTGTTTATATCTTCGGCATCACCGCCGGATTTGAGAGAATCTTCAAGGCCGCTCCGACGGATAACAAACTGCATAAATTCAACAGGATTAAGGATGCTCGCCTGTGTGATTATATCCTCTGCAATATCGCGGAATACACCCAGTTTTTTTGCGGTAGGCGCGGTAAGGTATCCCGGATTTATCATCACGGAAAACAGTGTCGTGCCGGCTTTTGCCGCAACGGACATCAATTCTTCTACCGCAGATTTGCCTATTCCTCTTGTGGGATAATTGATAACGCGCAATAAACTGTCGTTATCGCTGGGATTTAGAGCAAGCCTAACATAGGCAAGAGTGTCTTTGATTTCCTTCCTTTCAAAGAATTTGAAACCGCCGAAAACTTTGTATGGTATGCCGTATAAGTTAAAATCCTCTTCAAACAGGCGGGTGAGGCTGTTTACGCGCACCAAAACGGCAAAATCACGGCAAAATTTTCCGCCGTTTATTTGCCTGGTAATTTCGCGCGAAACAAAAGCCGCCTCATCTCTATCGCTGTTCGCCTCGTAGCAGCGTATGCTGTCACTACCCTTGTTTTCGCTCCACAAAGTTTTGGCGTTACGCGCACAGTTATGGCGTATTACGTTGTTTGCCGCGTCGAGAATGGAAGTTGTTGAGCGGTAATTTTGTTCAAGCTTATAAACTTTTGCACCCTTGAAATCTTTTGGAAAATCCAGTACGTTTTTTATCTGCGCGCCGCGCCAACTATATATACTTTGGTCTTCGTCACCGACAACAAATATATTTCCGTGTTTTGCGCTCAAAATTTTTACAAGTTCATACTGCAAACCGTTGGTGTCTTGAAATTCATCCACGTTGATATACAAAAAACGCTTTTGATATTTCTCGGCAACTTCAGGGAAATCTTTTAGCAGTTGTACCGTTTTCAACAAAAGGTCATCAAAGTCAAGAGCATCGGACAATTTGAGTTCTTTCTCATAGGCATTATAAACAGCAAATATCGTATGGGCGTCGGTGCAATCCGATGCGATAAGATTGAAATATTCTTCAGGCGACAGCCCTGCCGTTTTGGCAGCGGAAATGCGGTTTAGATAATCGTCTTTCTTTTTTGGATCGGCTCCGGAAATTTGAGCGCAAACACGCTTTACAACTCTCTCGCTTTCTAGGTCCGTATATATGGAAAAATCGGATGAATAGCCCAATTTATCTGCGTCAAACCGCAAGATTTTTGCGCACATAGAGTGAAAAGTACTGGTCCAAACCTTTGTCGAAGCACCCAAATTGCTCTCAATGCGTTCTTTCATCTCGTTTGCGGCTTTGTTTGTAAATGTGATTGCAAGAATATTGTAAGGATCAACCCCTTTATCGACCAAATGACAAACACGCGCCGTCAGCACGCGCGTTTTTCCGCTGCCTGCGCCTGCGATTACAAGCACCGCGCCTTCGGTGTCCTCCACCGCTTTTTTTTGTGCATCATTAAGTTTAAAATCGGTTGACATATTGATATTATTTTACCATATTAAGGACAAAAAAACAATGATATGCTCGCTTTCTTTTTTCTTTTTCCAGTCGTCATATTTAAGAAAAATAAATTAATATGTCAATATTTGCCTCAATCTATGTCAAAATATGTTGTTTTATAGTAAATCTTGCTTGATAAGATAAAGATTACATGTTAATATTGTTTGGATATATTAAAAGGAGCCCGTATATGAAAGAGGACAATTTTGAAGAAATTATTTATCTGGACAGCGAAATTTTGGATAATGACGACAGCGCGCCGTACGGCACACTTGTTTACAGTGACTCAAAACCGATTGTTGACAATATAAAATCTGAAAACGCTGATACGCCGATTGACGACGTTGAGGCTGAGTCTTCAGATGAAAACTATGTCGACGTCAAAGACGAAGTTGTCGATGTTGAAGATAAAGTTGCCGACGTTGAAGTTGAAGTTGTCGACGTTGAAGACGAAGTTGCCGACGTTGAAACCGAAACGGCAATATTATCAACAGAAACAGAGGAAAAACCAAAAAAAGCAGATGCG
>CAYIYN010000086.1:0-5700 GCA_964367645.1 uncultured Bacteroidaceae bacterium | reverse complement strand
CCCTTTAGGGGGAACGCGATTGGGGAAACACCTGAGGAAAGGGGAACTTTCAAGACACTAGGAAAAGGGAAACTTTCAAGATAAAAAGAATGACCCAGCACTCGCTCATTCACCGGCAGAACAATCCAAATTTAGGCAGGTTTTGTATGATACTTATTATCGGAGGAGCGGGCTATATAGGCTCGCATACGGTCAAAGAACTCAAAGAACGAAAATTGGACGCGGTCGTTTACGACAACCTTTCAACGGGACATATCGAATCGGTTGGCGACGCGCCTTTTGTCAAGGGTGACTTGTTTGACGTTGAATTGCTCAAAAAAACCATAAGAGATTTTAAGGTGGATTCCGTCATACATTTCGCGGCATTTTCGCTTGTTGGGGAGAGCATGAGCAACCCCGCAAAATACTATCACAACAACGTTGCAGGCACGCTGTCACTCTTGGATGCAATGATTGCCGAAAACGTGAAATACCTCGTCTTTTCGTCTTCTGCCGCCACTTACGGCGACTGCGGAAACGGCCTTATCACTGAAGACAGCCCTCAAAATCCCACAAGCGTTTACGGACAAACCAAACTCATGATGGAGCAGTTTATGTCTGATTATGACAAAGCGTACGGTATGAAATACGTCGCTTTGCGCTATTTCAACGCTGCGGGCGCACACCGCTTGGGGGATATAGGGGAAGCGCACAAACCCGAAAGTCACCTTATTCCGCTTATCTTGCAAGTTGCAAGCGGACAGCGTGATTATATAGGAGTGTTCGGCGATGATTATCCCACTCGTGACGGAACTTGTATCCGCGACTATATCCACATCACCGACCTTGCCGACGCGCATATCCGCGCTTTGAATTATCTTAAAGAGGGCGGAAAATCCACCCACTACAATTTGGGAAACGGAAACGGCTTTTCGGTTATGGAAGTTATCGACACAGTCGAAAAAGTCACGGGAGTGAAAATCCCGCGCAAAATCGAGAGCCGCCGCGCCGGTGATCCCGCAACGCTTGTAGCGTCCAGTGAAAAGATAAAAAAAGAACTGGGTTGGTCACCTCGCTACTACACGCTTGAAGAAATTGTTTCGTCGGCATGGAAGTGGCACAAGAACCACCCGAATGGATATTAATAAAATTAATTTGAAAGAGTAATTTTTCAGTTAAGTTTAAGCCGATAAGAGAATATTGAAAGTAGAAATCGAAAAACCGCTTTCAGTTGAAATTAACAAGCAAAATAAATAAGCGTCAGTATGCAAATGAATTTCTAGTGGAAAGAAAGTAAAGTTACTTTATAAAGTTTCGGCAATAAAATGCAGGAGGACTGATAATGAGCGTTAAAAAGGCCGTCATACCGTGCGGCGGGTTCGGTACAAGATTTCTGCCTGCCACAAAAGTGATACCAAAAGAAATTTTGCCCATCGTGGACAGACCCGCGCTTTGCTACATTATCGACGAGGCGGTAGCAAGCGGCATAAAGGAAATCCTCATTGTTATGAGCAATGGCAAGGAGAGTATAAGGTCGCTTTTCGAGCCGAATCTTAGGCTTAATAATCACCTCAGAAAGCGCAATCGCGAAGATTTATTGGATATTGTAAACCGCTCTTGCGGTGCTGACGTAAAGTTTGTGTATCAGCCCGAGCAAAAAGGTAGCGGTGACGCCGTAAGGCTTGCAAAAGAATTTGTCGGAGATGAACCTTTTGCGGTGCTTTTTGGTGACGACGTGATGTATACAGGTGACGACGTGCCTGTTACTGCTCAACTTATAGATGCATATAGGACAACCAAAAAGACTGTTGTCGGCGTTCAAAAAGCGCCTTTAGACGTGGCAAGACGTTGCGGAGTTATGCAACTTTGCGGCGAAGAAAGCGATATAACGCCAATCAGCGGCATAATCGAAAAACCCAAAGATGAATTGCCCTCGGATTTGGTGTCGCTCGGCAGATTTATCTTGACGCCCGATATATTCGATGCTTTGGACAGCATTCCACTTTCTTCGGACGGCGAAATATATCTTACGGACGCAATCGGACTGATTGCGCGTGAAAAAGGCGCAGTAGCGTGCAATTTCAGAGGAAGAAGATACGATATAGGCAACAAAGAAGGCTATCTTGAAGCCACTGTTGAATATGCTCTTCGCGACCCGAAACTCGGCTCGGAGTTTGACGCATATCTCAAAAGAATAAAAATAGACTGAAAAAATAATTTTGAAAAACTGTGATTTTTGCAACGTCCGCCCCTCCACTCTGACGGATAAGACGGTAATTAACAACGACATAAAGGAGTATCATTTCTGCGAGGAATGCTACAAGTCTATCCTTAAAAGCGGATTGACCGCGTATGAAGTGATGAAAAAGGTGGAAGCGGAGCGTGGTCGGGTGTGTCCTGTCTGCGGCACTACAGCCGAAATCTTTCAAAAGACTTTCACCTTTGGTTGTGCCGAATGTTACCGCTATATGGCTGAAATCGCTATAGCAGCGGCAAAAAGTTGCCAACAATACGACGTGCATTTGGGCAAACGACCTTATACGGGAGGGCAGAGATGACAGACGAACTCACACGTTTTAATGTTGTTTCCTCACGCATAAGGCTTGCAAGAAACGTTAACGGTCTGCCGTTTCCGTCACACGCGCAAAAATGTGATTATCCGTCTTTTGCGGCACTTGCGGAGGCGGTTGACAGCACTCTAAAAGGCACTTTTGATTATGAAAAATTTTACGTGCGCGAATTGTCGCCCACAAGAATCAAAGCGCTTGTGGAGCGTCACATAATTTCTCCCGCACTTGCAAGAAACATTGCAATCGGCGCGGCGATAGTCGAGCGAAACGAAAAACTCACCGTCATGATAAACGAAGAAGACCATATAAGGGAACAGAGCGTAGAAGACGGATTCGATTTGGAAAGGGCGTATTCGCGCCTAAACGCCGTTGACGACAGGCTTATATCGGCTTTGCCGATAGCGTTTGACAACAGACTTGGTTTTCTGACCGCTTGTCCCACAAACCTAGGCACGGGAATGAGGGCTTCCACAATGCTTTTTTTGCCCGCTCTTAGGCTTGCCGGAGCGATTGAAGACACCGTCAAAGTTTTCACAGGGCGTTACGGTTTGACGCTTAGAGGAGTGTATGGCGAAGGCAGTTCGGTTCTTTGCGACACTTATCAACTTTCCAACACCAGAAGTTTGGGCTTAAAAGAGGAGAGCATAATAGAGATAACGAAAAAAGCAACAATCGCTATGTGCACCGCAGAGCAAGCGGCGCGCGATAAACTCATCAAAGAAAACGGGATTGCCATAAAAGACAGAATATACCGCAGTTTCGGGACTCTTAAAAACGCCTACAGTTTGACTTCGGAAGAACTGATGAGTTTGGTTTCCGATGCCAAACTCGGCGTAATACTTGGCATACTTCCGCTTAAAGACACAAAACCGCTTGACAGGCTCGCCGTCCTTTTTACGGCTGCGTCTTTGTCGCTGAAAATCGGTGACTGTCCGCCCGCCGTGCGCGATATAACTCGCGCAAAATTGGTCAAAGAGATACTTTTGGAGGTAATTTGATATGGATTTTTCACCGCGTTTGAAAGCGGCGTTACAAGAAGCGACGGAACTTGCCGCACACACAGGCGGACTTGTTTGCACTGAGCATCTGCTATACGGTCTTTGCGCCGTTTCCGAATGTACCGCAAACGGATATCTTTCCGCATACGCTATTGATGCCGACTATGTCTTATCACAATTTTCAAGACGTCCTTTCCGCTCGCAGGTGGAGATGTCTTCCCGTGCGGTACGAGCAGTGGAAGGCGCAAGATACGTTGCCGAACAACTGAATTCAAAATCTGTCGGAACGGAACATCTGCTCTATGCGCTCATCGACGACAAAAACAGCATCGCCGCAAAAATTCTCACTGCAAGGGGTGTGGAATTGACCTATTTGCAACGTCAACTCTACAACGGAATTATGCAAAAAAACGGTGCTCCGCCAAAGAAGCAAAGCGACGTCGGGCTGGACGACATATTGCAAAACTTTTTGAATTTCGCCTTTGGCGACACCATATCCCCGTTGTCGTCAAGTGATTCAAACGTCCAAAACAGGAACTACACAAAAAATGAAAATGCCGACAATTCCGATTTAAGAGGAGCAAGACTAGGCAATATTTTTGAAAATCAAAATCCCGAAAGCAACGAGGGTGACGATCTCACAAAATACGGCGTAAATCTCAACGAAAAAGCCAAAGCGGGCAAACTCGATCCCGTCATAGGCAGGGGCAAAGAGATTGAACGAATCATACAAATTCTCTGCCGCAGGACAAAGAACAATCCCGTGCTTATTGGCGAACCGGGAGTTGGCAAATCTGCAATCGTGGACGGACTGGCACAGGCTATTGTATCCGGTGACGTGCCTGACATTTTGAGAGATAAAATGATATTTTCCCTTGATATAGCTTCGCTCGTTGCAGGAACACGCTATCGCGGCGATTTTGAAGAAAGACTCAAAAAGGCACTTGCCACAATACAAAAGAGCGGCAACATTATCCTTTTTATCGATGAAATTCACACCATTTTGCAAGCCGGCTCTTCCGAGGGCGGTTTGGACGTGGCGAATATTATCAAGCCTATGCTTGCCAGAGGCGAGTTGCAAACTATAGGTGCGACAACCATAGATGAATACCGCAAACACTTTGAAAAAGACGCCGCGCTTGAACGCCGATTTCAACCCATTATGGTGGAACAGCCCACTGTTTCCGACACGATAGAAATTTTGCAAGGCTTGAAATTAAAATATGAGGAACACCACAAGGTGGAAATCACTGACGAAGCGATATCGGCGGCGGCGATTTTGTCCGATCGTTACATTACCGATAGATTTTTGCCCGATAAGGCAATCGACCTTATCGACGAGGCAGCAAGCAGAAAAAAGATTTTTCACTTCACAACACCTCCGCAAATCCGCAGTTTAGAGGACAAAATCAAGGCGATAGAACTTGAAAAGAGCGAAGCGAGCAAACATGAGCAGTACGAAAAGGCGGAAAGACTGCGCGTGGAACGCGACAATCTTTTGGAAGAGAAAGAAAAAGCACAGGCGGATTGGAAAGAAAAGTGCGCCAATATGAAACTCAGCATCGGCGAAGAAGAAATCGCCGAGATAGTGGGCGACTGGACGGGTATCCCCGTAAAACGTATCACGCAGGGCGAAAGTGAAAAACTGGCACACCTTGAAGACATTCTTAAAAAGCGAGTTATTGGTCAAATTGAGGCGGTAAACGCCGTTGCAAAGGCAATCAAGCGCGCCCGCGCGGGTTTGAAAGACCCCAAACGTCCGATAGGTTCGTTTATATTCTTAGGGCCTACGGGCGTTGGCAAAACCGAACTCACAAAGGCTCTTGCGGAGGCAATGTTCGGCGATGAAAATTTGATGGTGCGCGTGGATATGTCCGAGTATACCGAAAAATTCAACGTATCGCGTCTTATAGGTTCGGCACCCGGATATGTCGGTTATGAAGAAGGCGGACAACTCACTGAAAAAGTTCGCCGCAAACCCTATTCGGTGGTGCTTTTCGACGAGATAGAAAAAGCGCATCCTGAAGTGTTCAATCTGCTCTTGCAAATTCTCGAAGACGGCAGACTGACAGACAGCCACGGAAGAGTGGTGTCTTTCAAAAACACCATAATCATTATGACGTCAAACGTGGGCGCAAGCGAAATTTCAAAGA
>CAYIYN010000085.1:0-5712 GCA_964367645.1 uncultured Bacteroidaceae bacterium | reverse complement strand
TAACTGTAATCTGTGACGATGACCGCAAGCAATTCTCCGACGCTCAAAAAACTGGCTTTAAGCCGATAATTGTCCATTGTTGCTAAAATCAAATTTATTTTTTTCCCTAAATTATCGACCGTTTGGGCGCGTCGCAAGAGAGAATCGTAAAACCCCAAATCTGTATCTTTTGAACATCTTGAGATATCGTTAAGGTCGTTTTCGTCCAATCCGCCAAACCAAGACATCAAAAAGCCGCAAAGCGGAATATCTTGTCTGGGATTGTCCAAGACTTTCAAAAAGTTGATAAGTTCTTTTTCCGGGTGGTCGTCGTCGCGGCTGAAAGCGGCATCGTCAACAGGTATGCCTTCCGCACGCAAAACCGACATAATTTTTGAAGCGGCAGCGTTACGCGACCTAAGCAAAATCGCAATATCGCCGTAGGTTAAAAGATTGCCTTTGTCGTCGGCAGGCGCTTTGTTAACCAGTTCTTTGATTTTGGAGGCGATAAATGCCGCTTCGTATTCCGTGACGTCGCCGTCTTCTTCTTCGGGAGTGTCTTCAAGCAGTTTATACAATCCGCCAACGGTGCGGACTTCCGGTTTTTGCCCGGAGAAAAGGTGCAATTCCACCGTGCCGTTTGTTTTGTCCGTTTCCTTTTCAAAAGCGGCTTCGTTTGCGTAGTCTATATCCGCACTCTCCAAGGTCATAACTGCGCTGAAAACACCGTTGATAAAATCCAAAATCTGACTGTGAGAGCGAAAATTGCGGTTGAACGAAACTGCTTTGCCCTCACTTAACGCGTTTTCATAACGCTTTAGGAACAAATCCGGGTCTGCAAGTCTAAAGCCGTATATGCTCTGTTTGACGTCGCCTACCATAAAGGCGTTTGCGCTTATAAGCGAGTTGATAATATATTCTTGCGTGGGGTTTACGTCCTGACACTCGTCCACAAAAACGTAATCGTACACGGCAATGGTACCCAAATCTCCGTTTGCTTTCAAAATGTCGGTAAGTTCCGTTGCCTTATGCTCCAAATCGGAAAAAGACAGCACGTTATCGACGGCTTTCAACGCATACAATTCTTTATCAAACTTAAGCACGATTTCTATCAGTTTTCGCGCGTATAGTCTATTTTGGAAAAAGTCTTTCTCGTATGCCTCTTTATCGGCAAAAATCTCAAAGGGCGCAAAGATATTTTTTGCTGCCGTTTGACAGTTTTTTATGCGGTTTAATATCTCTTCCGCCGTGTCACTGCCGATTTTCTTTCTGGCACTGCTCAGCCACGAATTAATTGCACTAAAACCCACGAGAATATCCAGTTCTTTGCGCGACGGACTGTCGGAGATAGAAAGCAGCGTTTTCATGGCGCGATTTATGGACGCAGCGTTGTCCGCATAGGAATTTTCGCCGCAACCGACAAGAAGTGGCAGTAGATATTCCGATTCTTTTTCCAGTGCCGAAGCCGCTCGCTTGGCGGACGACACAAGGATGTCTATGAAGGCGTTTTTATATGGGTCGACATAACAGTTTTCAATCGTTTTCAAAAAGCCTTCCCTATCGGGTTGAACGTCTAAGTGCCGGTAGAGTTTTAAAAGACAAGCTCGGAAATCATCGTCGTTTCTCGTCATTGCAAAGACCGTGCTGACGGCTTTGAAAACTTCGTCGTCGCTTTCATCGTAGGAAACAAAAACTTTGTCCAAAGCGCGCGACATATACGCCGAATGAGTTGCTTCGTCCAAAACCGAAAATGAAGGCGAAATGCCCAGTTTTTCAAAATTTTCGCGGATAAGTGCCTGACAAAACGCGTGAATGGTGCTTATATGCGCAAACGACAATTCGTCGAGTTGCTTGCGGTATATCTTTGCTTCTTCGCCGCTTGATGTGCAGGCTCTTAAAAACAGTTCGCCTCTCAGTTTTTCTTTAAGTTCGATTGCGGTCGCATCGTTGTAGACCAAAATCAGCATATTATTGAGTGATGTTCCGACACGGATTTTGTCTGCTATTGCAACCAGCATAGCCGTAGTTTTGCCGCTGCCCGCCGCAGCGGAAATCACAACTCTTCCGTCGGTAACTATTGCGCGCTGTTGATCGGGAGTCAATTCTGAAAATTTAATCACATCGCCCATTAAACGTTTCCTACCTTGTCGTTTACACGCACAGAAGTTTTTTGATTATCAACAAAGTTTTGAGGATTGATTTTTTCAACCGAACCCGTTTCTCCGATGTTTACTTCGTTGCTTTCGCTCTCTTTTTCAATTTCAAACGCGTTTTCATTTAGATTGCGTTTCGCTCTGACGTTCTGTTCTTTGTAGGGACAAATTTTGAAGTAGGAACAAAATGCGCAAGCGCCGTCTGCCGGCACTGGTTTAACATAACCGTTTAATATTCCGCGCACGCCCTCAGCCGAAAGCGCTTTTGCATATTTTGCAAGTTGCAAAAACTTCTCTTCGGATAAATAAGTGTTCAACAGTTTGTTCCCTTTTTGCGCAACGGGAAGGTATGTCGGAAGATTTTTGTCTGTGCTGTTGATGTCCAAACGTCGTCTGATGTCAATATTGTCGCTCACTTGTCCTCGCAGTTTATATCTTGTATTTTCAGCGTCAAACGCTTGAAAAATGGGCAGATAAAACACTCCGGCAGGTTTCAAATTAAGGTTTTCAATTAGTGCTTCTACATAGACGTAAAGTTGGAGTTTTTGACCGTAGTACACTTCATTCAGCGGCAAGGCTGCGCCTTTATAAGTTTTGTAGTCGATGACGGTAAAATGGTCGCCGCAACTATCCACACGGTCGATTTTGCCTTCAAGTTCCACTCTAACCCCGTCAACCGTCACGCTGATTGGTTTCAACTCGCCACCTTGTCCAAAATATGCCTCGAGGTAGGCGGGCTTGAATTCCGAGCGGAGCGACAGCGCATAAAGATCCGCGCAGGCTTTTTCGCCCTCTTCTTTTACTCGCACCAGTTGCCTTGATTCGGCACCGCCGCCCGACAATATCCGCGACAGTTTTTCGTCGTTTTTAACAAAGTCGTAAAATGCCGAAGAGGCAATCGCCGCCGCGTTATTCTCGGTTGCCTTTCCGTCTTTCAGGGCGCGATAAAAACATTCGAGAATATAGTGCAAAAGAGTGCCGTGTTCGAGCGTTTTAATCTGACTTTCTTCACGCTCTTTTAGGCGCAAAGTATAATTCAAAAAATACATAAACGGGCATTTATAATAACATTCCAGTCGGCTTACACTGGTTTTAATTGATTTCACGCCACGTTTTAGCGATGTCAACTCAAGTTTTTCAGGCAGGTGATACAATCTTTCAATCGGGCGTTTTTCCTCTTCGCTCAAAAACGAATAAGCCGCACGGTAATACTCTATGTCGCCGTAAGGCGCCCGAGCGGATACCGCATTGTTCAAAACCTCGTATCGGCATGCGGTGTCGGTAGAAAAAAGTGCCGAGATTTTGTCATAAAACGCATGTTTGACTTCGGGTGTTGTCCCACGCAATCTTTCAGCTGCGTAATCGGCAAAGACCACCCTTTGCACAGGAAGAGGTTTTTTGTCTTGACAGATAACCGACTGCAACTGTGCGACTACCGTGGACGGTTTGAGCGGCCCCGATGGGCAACTTTCCGCAAAAGACACAACAAGTTCTCCGCGCACTTTTTTTATGGCCTCCGTCACCGAAAATAGTTCTGTCAGCACCTTGCGCTTTGCGTTTGGCGAAAGTGTCAGCCCCGCTGTTTCCAAAAGCTCTTCATCGTGCGGAGTCAGCACCGTGCCTCCGCTTTTCTCCGCAGGGAACAGCCCTGCGTTTGCGCCTAGTATATATAAATCTTTTCCGCCGATAAATCGGCTTTCCAAATCGCCGATGAATACGCAGTCAAGATAGGTCGGCACAAGGGATATCGTCAATTTTTGGAGCATTGATTTCAAAATGAGTTCAAAGCCGTCAATGTCGTATTTTCCGTCCAGCACATCTTCGATTTCGTCAAGTACGGATTTGATTTTGCCGTCAACCTGCTCGGCGCATTTAAGATAATACGCGCTGAGTGACGTCAATTTGGCTGTATGATGCGCCCAAACTTCTTCGCACTCGTTCAAAAAGAAGCGCGACGCTTCAACAAATTCTCCTATATCCGCTGTGTTTTTCAAAGATAAAAAGGGTGACAGAGAATATAGCAATTTTTTTCTCACCGATTCTGCCGCTAAAAGCAAATCGCCGCCGCCGTATGAAAAAGACGAATTGAAAACGCCGAAATTCACGTCGTATTCCAAAACGTAATTTTCAAACTTAAAAACCGCATCCTCTCCGCTTATCTTATTTTCGCTCTTCGCGCTGTTTTCATTTTTGGTGCTTTGTGCGTTATTTTGGCTATCGGAGTTTTGTGCGTTATTTTGGCTATCGGAGTTTTGCGCGTTGTTTGCTTCTTTGCAGATTTCGTCCAAGTCAAGTCCATTGCAAAAGAGCGGATTTTTGACAAAGTCCTGCACTTCTTCTCGTCTTAATGACGCTCTGACAGCGGCTATTGCAGAAAGCAGAAAACGCACTTTTGTCTGTTCTGAAAGAAGTTGTTTCGTATCGGTAAAAAAAGGAACTCCGTATCTGGTCAGCGTGCTTTTCAGCAACGGCTCATATCCTTTCAAATCCGAAACAAGCACCTCTATATCACGATATCTTGCTCCCTGTCGGACTTTTTGAACGATATCCAAGACAAGGTTTAACACCTCGTCGCGACGGTTTAGCGTTGAAAGAAGTTTGATTTTGCGCCTTTCGCCGCCTTCGCCGCCAATCAGAATAGGATTTTCCACAGGCTCAACGTTTTCATAGCCGAACAGGTTTTTGCCAATCGCGTCCGATACCGAGTCAAGGTCTTCAAAACGGTAATTTACCTTTGGATTGTTATCCACCCTTGATTTAAGTTTTTCGATTGCATAATCGGGATATATTCGGCGGTTGGGGTTTTTCATTCCGCTGACCGCACCGACGGTAAGTGACAACGCACAACAGTTGAGCGCGTCCAAAACGTCAAGTTGCGGAACGGTAAAATCCGTGAAATCTATAACAAAAAAGTGTTTGGGAACGTTTTCTCCCTTGTATGCAATTTCTTTAAGGTATTTTGTAAATGCCTCCAGCCTTGTTGTTGAATCTATATAGCGGCCGCTGAGCGCTTCCGAATATCCCTCGTAAACGGATGCCAAATCCGACATTTTTCTTTTCAATGAAAAAGGAAAACTCTCTGCTTTTTCTCTTAATTTCTGTGATGATATTCCGCTGTTTCTCAGTGACGTAAAAGCCGCGTAGAGTTCGGAAGCAAATCCGTTTATATGAGCGGCACCTCTATAATAATCCAAGTCGTCTTTGCGCTTTGACAGTACGTCGGCAAGCAGCATTACGCTGCCCTCCGGTGTAAGACATTTTGAAGGCGAGCATTTTACCGTTTGGGTGCCAAGCCTTGTAAACGTTGTCACGTCCAAATTGAAAGAACACGCTCTGCCGTCCATTTTCATAGAATCCAGCAGCGCCCGTTCAACAGTGGCAGTCATTCTGTCGGTTGTTAAAACCACACATTCGCTGCCGTCACTTAAGATAGCTTTGATGTCGGATAGCACACCCTCAAAAGCCCCTCTTGTTGTGTTGGAAATAATCAGTTTCATAATATCATCATAACACACAAAAAAACTTTGGATTATATAACTTAAGTCCTTTTGACTTAAGTTATATATATTACCATCGAATT
>CAYIYN010000084.1:0-5726 GCA_964367645.1 uncultured Bacteroidaceae bacterium | reverse complement strand
GGTGGGAGAAATACCCCCTTGTGGGGAAAGAGGGGGCATCTAAGATAAAAAGATAATGCAAGCACTCACTAATAGTGAGAGTGTCCTGAAAGTTTTTCCAGAGGCGACTCTTCGGCTGCGCTCAGAGTGACAAGATAGCAGATTGCCCCGTTCTCTACGTCTGCCCCCAAATTGTCATACAGAGCAGACACCGTCTGCGAAGTATCGCCGTTGGACTGTTTGTGCCTCAAAATTAGTGAGTAATGGGACGTGTAAAACGACGATATTAGTTGATTAGTTATTTAGTTATTTATTTAGTTAGTTATGAAAACATTTAAATCAAGGTTGGTATGAATTTGTAGAATTATTTATCGCAATTATTTATTTTCGTAATTATTTATTCTCTTTTTCTTCTTTTCCGTTTATGTCACTTTGAGGCAATTTAGCGTTTTCGTCACCGATATTAGGTGATGCGTCGTCAAACGGATTGACGTCGTCTTTTTTGTTTATTTCACTTTGATGCACTTTAGCGTTCTCGTCACCGCTATTTGGTGATGCGTCGTCAAATGGATTGATGTCTTCTTCATCATCATTTTTATCGTTGTCAATGAGTTGTTTTCTAAGCGCCTTACTCACAACAGGTTTTAATGTTTTGTAGACATACTGCATAAAGAAATCAAGAGCAATCAAAATCACCGTGCCGACAATGGCAACCGCCCAATAAGGGAATGCTCCCACAACATCTGCGGAAACAAACACCGTTCCTGCAACAAAATACATAAAGGCAAGGGCAAGATTTATAAAGACGACTTTGATTGGAATTGATATATAGAGTTTTACATTTTTATCCGCCATTATTGCCATCATAATCGACATAGGGGCAAAGTAGACAACATAGCCGGATATTGCAAGAATATCTCCGACAACGGCAAATGCCAGTAAAGAAGATGCGATATATGCACAAATCGACGCGAAATAATAACGGTTTGTAAGCGGCACCAAAATGGCTAAGCATGCGGCGATATAAAACCCAATCGTGCCGTAGCGCACAATAACAGACAGCCATATTAGCAACAGTGCCAATCCCGCCGAAATGCCGCTTAAAGCAATTTGATAAATGATTTTCTGCCTGTTAGGTTTTTTCATGGCACCGCGCCGACTCGATATATTTTTATTGCAATAAATTCTGAAACATTATCAGCAACAGGATATAAGATCGCCGCCCATACATTCACAGCAGCAGTCGGCGCACCAAAGTGCCTGACATGCCGCACAACATCCATCTTCGGCGTTGCGGTTTTGCTGAGAATATGTGCGACTTGTTGCAGTACGGTTGGCTTCGTTATGGGTATGGTGCGCGTTTTCTTGCCTTGCGCCGCCCTCAAAAGGACGTGTTCCGTCGATTTTATGCTTGATACCTTCGAGCGCTTTTATATATTTTGGGTTGTTAGGCTCTTGCTGAAGCGCAAATTCCAACTGACGTTTGCTTTCGTTGAGCCAACTTTTTTCGTAATAGATAATCGCTTGATAATAGTGCCACTCGCCGTTTCTGTCCATTATGTTGTCGAGAAGTTCCTGTGCTTTGACATAGTCCTTTGCAGTCAGTGCGGCTTTTACTTCCGAAAAAGTGTCAAAACTCTCTTCGGAATATGTTTCTGTCGTGCCGCCGCTGACTGTGGCATTTTCGTGACAGTATTCCATTGCCGACTGATAGGCGTTGTCCAAGACTTCTAGCATACGCGCCGCTTCGGCACCGCTTTCACCCTCGTCAAAAACGTGAGCGGAATAATAACTGCGCTTATTTTTGTACGCTTCCAAAATCTCGCTTTGATTTGAATTGCGGTCTATTCCTAAGATTACAAACGGGTCAGTTGACATTTTTCTTCTCCTTTGAGCAGGCGATCGATTTGCATTTCCACGCCCATATATATCGTATTTGACAAAACGCCTTCGTTGACTATAATTTCCATATTGTTATAACTTTCCACCATGCGGTTGTATGTGGAGTTGAGAAGAAATGCCAACTCTTCGCCCTGTTCGATAAGGTATTGTTTTTTATCCGAGCATTCTCCAAAGTTCAGCAAAAGCACGTTGTAGCGGTGCTTTTGGGTGTCTGCGTACAAATCGTCCACGGCGTCCATAAGATATACAAGGCGTCCTAGATTGTAACTAAACACGTCAATTTCGGGACTTGTAACAACAAGCAACTTCGTGAGGTCGCGCATAAGCGCAGCGGTGCAGTCGCAAACTTCGTCGATATTTTCGCACTTTGCTTTTTCAAGCCTGTTAAGACGAGAAAAATTATCTTTCATAAGTTTGTCTGCTTCGGGCAATCTTTTTGCGGCGGCGCGTTTTCTTAGCCAAAGTCTACACTTAATAAAAAGTCTTGATTTTTTTCCGTCGGTAACGTCGTCTTCTGCGTTGTAATAGACCAAAAGCACCGATATATCCGCGACCTTTTTTGTGAGGTCGTCAACTTTTAGCATCGTTTTCTTTTTGCCGTTTATAAAACAAACCTTTCTTTCCAACTTCGGCTCTTCACCGACTATTGAATGCAAAAGCACATTGTAGAACGTGGTGTCATAGTTTGTGCAAAGCCTGGTTAGTGGTCCGCCCGACTTTCCAAGAGCCCTGCAAAGACCGCAATAGTATGATTGAAAGACGTTGAAATCTTTCACATACATATTATTCTTGTCGGGTATCACGTAGCCAAACATCGAGAATCAAAGTCGCATTGTTAAAAACTGACAAGTCCGACCTTTTTGCGAACTTTGTCAAGGGTGCGTCTGCCTAGTGCGCTTGCCTTTGCCGCGCCTTCGGTGGCGATTTTTGCGATATACGCCTTGTCGGAAAGATATTCCGCGTATGATTGCTGCATAGGCTTAAACTTTTCGACAACAGCCTCTCCCACCGCAACTTTGAAAGTGCCGTAACCCGCGCCTTCAAATTCTTTTTCCACCTCGGCAACCGATTTTCCGTTTATAGACGAATAAATGTTGATAAGGTTTGTTATGCCGGGTTTATCTTCTCTTGCAATTATTTCCGTTCCGCTGTCCGTTACGGCACGTTTGAATTTTTTCATAATGGAACTTTCGTCTTCAAACACCGAAATCGTAGCGTTGGGGTCGGGATCCGTTTTGGACATTTTTGCGGTTGGCTCTTGCAGTGAGCAGATTTTTGCGCCTGCCTTTGGGATATAGCCGTCCGGCACTACAAAGGTGTCGCCATAGCGGTTATTGAATCTGATTGCGATATCGCGCGCCAATTCCAAATGCTGTTTTTGGTCAACGCCGACAGGCACAAGCGCGCTTTTAAAAAGCAGAATATCCGCCGCCATTAAGACGGGATAATCCATAAGTCCCATATTGATATTATCGGTGTGTTTTGCGCTTTTGTCTTTGTACTGCGTCATTCTCGCCGCTTCGCCGACGTAGGTGTTGCAGTTTAAAATCCATTGAAGTTGAGTGTGTTCAGGCACGTGTGACTGAAAATACATTATAGCTTTTTCAGGGTCCAAACCGACTGCAAGAAATTGTGCAAAAAACGACAGCGCGGTGGCTCTAAACTCCGTCGGCTCGCGTCTTACGGTCAAAGCGTGCAAGTCCGCAATGAAGAAAATGCTGTTGTATTCCTCTTGCAGTTTCGCCCAGTTTTGAACCGCGCCAAGATAATTGCCAAGCGTAATCGTGCCTGTTGGCTGTATCCCGCTTAGCAGAACCTTTTTTTTCACTTCAGAGGGTTGATTGTGGTTTTCTGACATTGTAAACTCCGTATTATGCAAGTTGACGGCATTTTCTGTGCCGTATGATTATTTACTGTTTTTCGCAAACAAAATCCAAAACTTCTTGCTTTGCGCCGTCTTTTTCTATGACTGTTTTGTGCAGTTCTTTCTTTTCTTTGAGGTAGTATAGACCTTCGGGACAATCAAGTCCGGAGAACATTTGCAATTTCATCATTGCCTTATAAGGGTCGCTTTCCTTTGCGTCTGCGACGGCATTATAAACGTCACGTGCAAACTTATAAGGGCTGGCGGTGGACACGATGATTGTCGGAGTATCGTCTTGCGTTTCCACAGAATAGTCGTTATAAACGGAAACGGCAACGGCGGTGTGGGTGTCTATCAGGCAATCGTCAAATTCAAAGAAATTATGTATTGCATCAAAGGTTTCTTTTTCGTCCGCCCAACCGGCTTCAAACAGCCCGTCCAAACCGTCCAAATTTTTGACGTCGATTTCAAACTTGCCCTTTTCTTTTAGGTCTGAATAAATCTCTTTGATTTTTTTTTCGTCGCGTCCGCACACTTCAAATATCAGCCTTTCGAGATTAGAAGACACGAGTATATCCATCGACGGCGACATTGTCTTGTGGAAAGGTCTGTTGACGTTGTATTCGCCGCTGTTGAAAAAGTCCGTAAGAATGTTGTTTGCATTGCTTGCAACAATCAACTTGTTCACGGGAAGCCCCATGCGGTAAGCGTAATATCCGGCAAGAATATTCCCAAAATTGCCTGTCGGTACAACAAAGTTAATTTTGTCGTACAATTCAATTTCGCCGCTGCAAACAAGGTCGCAGTAGGAGGAAATATAGTAAGCGATTTGCGGTGCCAGCCTTCCCCAGTTTATTGAATTTGCGCTGGACATTGAAATGTCCATATCTTTGAGTTTTTCGACAACCGATTCATCGTTAAAGATTGCCTTAACCGCAGTTTGTGCGTCGTCAAAGTTGCCTTTTATGGCTGCGACGTGGACGTTTGTTCCCTCTTGAGTCACCATTTGAAGACGCTGCAAATCGCTGACGCCTTGATTTGGGAAAAACACGCTAATTTCAGTGCCCTCGACGTTTTTGAAACCTTCAAGAGCCGCTTTCCCTGTGTCGCCGCTTGTTGCGACCAAAATCAATGTTTTGTCCGTCCTGTTCAGTTTTTTCTTGCTTGCCACCATAAGATACGGCAAAAGTGTCAAAGCGACATCCTTGAACGCAAAAGTCGGGCCATGCCACAACTCCAATACGTATAAACCGTCTTCAACTTTTGTCACAACGGCAGGACTTTCCGTAAACCGAGAGTACGCCTTTTTGGTATAATCTAAAAGTTCCTCATAGGAGAACTCGTCCATATAAAGACCAAGGACGGTCGCGGCGCGCTCGGGATAATCCATATCAATCAGTCTTTTGAACGCCGCCTCGTCTAAAGCGGGAAATGACGACGGAACAAAAAGCCCGCCGTCATCCGATATTCCTTTTACTATTGCTTCCGCGGCACTTATCGCTTTGGAATTGTTTCTGGTGCTGATGTATTTCATTCTGACCCTTGATATTTCTTCAAAAACTCGGGAAAATTGTCCTCGTTTTCGCTGACGGTAATTATGAATTTGGTTTGTGTTGCCGTGGCAACTTTATATATATCGGTAAAAAAATCCTCCATGTCCTGAACGGGTCTTCCAAGCATTCTGTGAGCGCCGTCCAAATAAAAACTTTCGATGTCGTGATTGCCTGCCAAAATCCCCTTTATAAAGCCAATCAAAGCATCTTCGCGGAGATTTGCTTCGCCTTCCTTTTTTAAAATTGCGGTGTTGATGACACGGACTTGATAACGTATGGAATACATATATCTGTCGGTGTCGGTGACAAAAACGATATCTCCTTTTGCAATCTCGATGTTGTCGTTTGCCATGTCGATAATGATTTTTGTTTTTCCTGTGCCTTTTGCTCCGGTAATAAGTTTAATCATTTCGCACCTCCGATTATAT
>CAYIYN010000083.1:0-5861 GCA_964367645.1 uncultured Bacteroidaceae bacterium | reverse complement strand
CACTTCTGTCTGGTGCTCGGCACTCACTTTCTCGCCGCCCTGCGGCTCGTGTTCGTAACTTCGTAATGAGTGAGTGCTGATTCACTCTCGCTTTGAAAGTTTTTCCAGTTTTGTCATACAGTGCAGACACTGTCTGCGAAGTATCGCCTTTGGATTGTTTTTACTAACCGTTATTTCTCTTTATTTAATATCGGCAATCGTCATGCCTATATGTTCGCGGCCTAAAAATGCGTTTGCTGTGTCGCGAGCGTTGAAATAAAGGAATAATTTCCCATTATGATAGTTCAGGCAGCACGCGTACACAAACTGCGACATCCAGTTTTTGTATTTGCCGCATTCAGGCTGTACGCTTGGCTCCACAAGCGGTTTCACAAGCTCAAAATTTAAGCCGTCATTGGATTTTAAGAGCATTATTGCGCTGTGCGATTTTCCGTCCTTGCCTTCAAAAATTCCGTTTTGTAAGCCGATAAAACAATCTTTAAGACGATATACTTTGATACATCCGCAGCACAAATTCAGATATGGGCTGTTTTTATCGGGTTTCAAAATAGGTTGTTCGTAGGGCAAAAAACCGTCCGTTAACGACTTGCTTTCCGCGCACGAGATAAAAGTCGGTTCAGAAAATTTGCAGTCGTTTATATAAGTCAAACCTGCCGAAAAATACAACCTGTTCACGTTGTCAATTTGAACCAAAAAGGGGTTTGAAATCGAGTGACCGCTCTTATAGTTCATATACTCACATTTTGCGGCAACAACCTCTTTGGGTTCCGTCCAATTTATCAAATCCGTACCAGTGACAACAAAAATTTCGGACTCCCACTTGCCTCCCACAAAAGACAACGCTTTTTTTGGCAGCGTCTGCAATCTTTCATAATAAAGATAATAAACACCGCCGATATAACTGACGTTTGGCCGCATGGCGCGGTTTAACACCTTGCAGATTTTTTTCCATTTTATACCGTTGTCGCTGTCAAAGCGATAAACGCCAAAGAGCGTGTGACAAAACATATGCCACTTGCCGTCGTGGGATTCGCGGGGTGATAGTACGCTTGGGTCCGCTACAACAGGTGACATACCGAACCTATGCACGGTGGGATTGCCGCTGTACATTTGAAAATTTGCACTATTGAGTTGTTCAAACGTCAAATCCAGCATATAGATTGCCTTTTAAATTTATCGCAAAATGAATGACTGCGTTGATATGAATTGTTTACTTGACGACCAAATAGAGCTTTAGCAGTTCGTCCGTCTTTTCTATCTCCCGCGGACACATTTTAAGAGCGGCAAGAGTTTTTTTAATGCCCAGCCACACGGCTTTTATCATAAGAGTGTCACGGCTGTCCAGAGCGGCGGCAAGACCTTCCACCATAACAAGCAAGTCTTCTCTCAACGTCGTATCAATATGCGATTCGTCGATGGATTTTACAAAAGCCACAAGCAGGTATTGCGTTTGGTCTGCAAGTCCGCCTGATGCAAATTCCACATTTCTTTCCGTTTGCGGAATCTCTTCTTTTACGCCGTTAATAACAAGGCGGACAAGCGCAAGTTTGAACGGCTCTATAAAACCGCTTATAAACAAATCGTAACTTTCTTGTCTTGTGGAGGCAGGGAAATATGTGCCGGCAAAGGAGATAATATCCATGCTTCCTTCGTCAAATTCGACAAGCATATTCGATATCAAAGCAACCAAAGTCACATCGGATTTGGGCAGTCTTAAAACACTTCTTTCGCCCACGCGTTGCAATGCTTTGCGTTTTTCTTGTGAATAATCAAAGCCTTTGTTGACGAAACTAAGTACCGCGCGGAACTCGTCGTAATAGGCAAGACATTTCAAGACTTCCCTCAGTTTTTTGTCTGCCATAATGAGATTTGTGCATTGCATATCGTCGAGAATGTTGACAAGTGCGGCAATCCCTTCGCCCTTATAATCCATAGTAAACTCCTTTTTTGCATTATAGCATACCAAGGCGCGCAAATCAATATTGTAAAAAGAAGCAAATCTTTACCACCTTAAAAAGCAAAAAATCTTTTAGTTTGTATTATCCCAAATTAAGGTGTAAACTATTAATATGAAAATCGCAATGAAGAAAAAACGCGTATTAAAAACAACCGCCCTTTTGACAATTGCCGTCATATTGGTGCTTTCATTGTCCAGCTGTTTGTCCTCCTGCCTCACCGGCGGAAGCGAAATGCTATATATGATTATGGACGAACTTGCCGCCTCTATGTTGAACGGCGATGCGATGTCTGTAAACATTCTCATCTCAAATCCTTCAAAACTCGGGTTGGAGAATGAGTCGGCTTCTTTGCCCGTGCCAAATCTAAACAAGACAGATTATGAAAACGGCATCAAATCCGTACAAGAAATTTGCGGCGCGCTGTTAAAGGTAAATTATTCTTCTTTGACTCCTTCGCAAAAACTGGATTACGACACGGTGATGGACTATTTCTACACCTATTCAAATTATGCCGATTATTACTATTTTCAAGATAATTATCTTGGCTCAAACAGCGGTTGGAACGCCGTATTGCCGATTTATTTGGACAAGTACGCTTTTTATGACGAACACGATATAAACAACTGGCTGGGGCTTGTGGAACAAACTTATGAAGCATTTCCCAAGTATGCCCAATATGAACAAATCCGTATTGACGCAGGTTATGGCAGAGCCGACTTTGTATATGAGGCAATCGCCGAACAATGCCTGGCAATGGCTGACGCCGCTTCAACCGACGGCGAGCATTTTCTCCTTACTCTTTTCAATGACAAAATAGATGCTTGCACCTTTTTAAATGAATCACAAAAATCGGCTTACGTCGCGCGTTGCACTTCTGCCATAAACAACAAATTGATTCCCGCATACACCGCGCTCAGTCAATCCGTCATGTCATTTATCGGGAATGCAAACAACAACGGATTGGGTCTAAGCGCATACGGCGAGGAGGGCAAATCTTATTATGAGTTGCTGTTTTTGGACAGCACGTCAAGTAGCGACAGTGTGAATACCGCATATCAAAATCTAACATCGGCATACAACTCAACTGTTTCAAACGCAAGATTGAAAATGAATGCGTTAAATGAGATGGGAATGACTGATGATGACATTGAGGCTGGCTTAATCAATTTGGAAAGCAACGCGGATTTATCCGCCGCGGCACTTCAAGGGGTTTACTCCACCCTAAAAGCCTCTTACACTCAAAATTTTCCGGCGCTCCCGTCTTCCGTTCCGGACGCCACTTTCAAAGAAGTGCCCCCTGCTATGAGCAATTATTATAACCCTGCAAGTTATTTCAAATCCGCAATCGACAGTGCGTCGGCAGAAGAAACAATCTATGTCAATAGCGCAAATGCGACAGGATATTTAGGGTTTGACCTTATCGCTCACGAAGGAATACCCGGCCATATGCTGCAACACGCCTATTACAAAACGACCGGCGCTCATATGCTCCGCTCTATGATAACTTATTTAGGCTACACAGAAGGTTGGGCGACTTACGCACAGTATTATGTTTCACGCTATTACGGCGAAACCGAAACTGACAGACTTCTCTACGATTTGATTATGCTTAATGACCAAATTACTCAAATCGTAATCACGCTTATGGATATCGACGTCAACTACTACGGCTATACCCCGGAGGCACTGACGGCAAAGTACACTCCTTACGGTTTTGGCGAAGCGGGAATCGCAAACGTATATCGTTATGTTGTTGAAAATCCCGCGACGTACGCGTCCTATGCTTACGGCAATTACAAAATGAATCAACTGCGGCAGTCCTACGCCGGCGATGACCTGGCATTCCACACGGCAATTTTAAACATAGGCAGCACAAATTTTGAATTGGTGGCTAAATATCTGTAAAAGATTATAGATAAAGAAAAATCATTTCGATACTAAAAAGCAACTGCACCCATGTTTCTATAAAACAAAAACTCAAAAAAACCGTGATAATTAAAACGGCACCGAAAATCGTGCCGTTTTTTCCTTTGGTTGTTTAGCGTTTTATCCTCTTTCTCAACTGCAATTAACGTTTGCCTCTTTCTCAACTGCAATTAACGTTTGATTGCTTTCTTTAATATCTTACGGCCAATTCACCGCGAATAATAAATTCTTATTTATGCAAAGAAGGGTTCAAGTTCTTTGAGTAGGTCGTCGCAGTCGTCGGAGAAAACTTCAAGTACCAGCGGATTGCCTAAATCCAAGCTGAATATTCCTAAAATCGATTTTGCATCCACAATGTATTTGCCGCTGTGCAATGCCATTTCATAATCGTAACGCGCGGTTATATTCACAAATTTTTTGACAGTTTCCGCCAAATTTAGATTTATGTTCACTGATTTCATGCGTTTCTCCTTACCATTTGTTGTGGACTTTTTCCGCAAATCCGATTTCGTCTTTAAGTTCGATTACTGTGCCGTCGTCTAATACGCATTTGCCGCTGATTTTGCCGAATACCTGATGGGGTATCATGCACATCACTTTAAGGTCAAACGGCTCGTAGCGGTCAATTATCGGTTTGAAAACGCAGTCCACTCTTTTATCCTCGCTTACAAACTTCCAATCTTCCATATAACGCGGCTTTCCCTCTTTGTCACCGGAAATTTGAAACTCCACCCTGCAAGGTAGTTTGTGGGATTTCCCGTCATAAAAAAGCATATCTTCGGATGCCGCGGAAGTGTTTCCAAAACCGTAGCCGAAATTCCACCCGAATTTTTTCCCGTCTTCGAGAGTCGTTTGCAGACTGCCCCAATACCAAGTGTTGTCATATGTCCAAACGCCGCGTCCCCAATCCAGTGTGGCGAGAGAATCGGAGCGGTCAAATTTGCACTCCTTGTCGTTTAGCCAAAGCGTGCCTTCGGCGGTCATACAGTTGATTTTTTGGTTGAAATAAAAATATTTGTCCATATCAAAGGGCGTTGCAATGACCATGCTCTCTTCAGGTGCGTCGGTTAATGTGACATCAAATTTCACATTGCAACCTTTCTTGTTGGCGTTTGGGTACTCTCCTCTCAGTCGTCTGACAACTCCGTCGTTTTCAAATTTCATCCAAACTTTGCCGTTTTTCCACTCGCAGTCGCCTTTTTCCGAAGTCTTGGGCATTTTAAGTTTACCCATCGGAAAAAAGAAAATCGAGCTGTTTGTGAACTGCGCGGGAGTGATGTAGTCCACAACTGAAAGCGACAGTGCACCGACGTATCCCATATCGGCAATAGTCACGCAAAGCGCAAACTCTTTGTTGGAGATAAAATAGTAATCCCATTCTTTGATGCGGGCGGGTTTGGCTTTGATATCCGCACGCTCATAGTCCCACATCATCTTTTTTGCGTATCCCGGCTGTGCTATATTGCCGTTTTCGTTAAGCAGAGATTGACGCTCCAGTACTTCGTGTTGTTCTTGCATGTTTCCTCCGTTTGAACCGTTGACACAAATTGTATCCGTTGGTTTATGTAAAAGATTTTATAAATTCAAGATAAGCATTGGCGCGTTCTTCGGCGGCTGTCTTTTCCGCATCCGAACTTGCCGCATAGATTTTCAATTTCGGCTCCGTGCCGCTTGGGCGCACGCACAGCCAATCGCCGCGCTCCAAATTCAACTTTACGGCGTTTGTTTTTGGCAGTGTGAGAGGCTTGTCAACTCCACCCGCAAGATGACGGATACCGACGCTTAAATCGTCGGCCGCAAGAACTTTGCGTCCCAAAATCTCGTCGAATCTGTTATTTTTGATTTTTTTCATTATCGCCGCCATTTTATCCATTCCGTCGATACCGCCGAAAGTTAGAGAGATTGACTTCTCGGAAAAATAGCCGTATTTTTTGTAGATTTCTTCAAGAACCTCGTATATGCTTTGCCCCTTGCTTT
>CAYIYN010000082.1:0-5912 GCA_964367645.1 uncultured Bacteroidaceae bacterium | reverse complement strand
GCCCATTTCTCTCTTTATAGAGATTACGGTGTGGTCGGGGTTGGAAACCGCTTGTCTTTTGGCGATTTCGCCGACAAGTCTTTCTCCGTCTTTCGTAAAGCCCACAACCGACGGGGTTGTGCGCATACCTTCGGCGTTAGGGATAACCACCGCTTCGCCGCCTTCCATAACGGCAACACAAGAGTTTGTAGTTCCTAAATCAATACCAATTATTTTTCCCATGTTATATTCTCCTTTCGGGCTTAGCCCGACGCTTTATTTTTTTTATATTTTGCTTGCTTATCAGATTTCTGAAAAGCAAAATGTTTTCATACGTCAATTTAATACCTTTTTATTTTCCGACCTTTACGCTTGCCGGACGCAGAAGTTTGCCGTTCAATTTGAAACCTTTTGCCACAACTTCCAAAACGATGTTGTCTTTACCCTCTGCCGCCACACTCTCAACCGCGCACATTGTTTTAACGTCAAACGGGCAGTCGAGCGCATTTATCTCTTCAAGTCCGAAACCGCTGAGTGAGGATATAATTTGCTGTTCCATCATATTAAAACCCGTTAGTGCGCTTTCGTCGGATATATATTTTCTGGCAAGTTCGCAGTTGTCCAAAACGGTCAAAAGTTTTTCAACAACCATTGAAATGCCAAGTTGTTTCATTTCTTCCGACAAAGAGGCGTTGCGTTTTCTGTAGTTGTCAAAATCGGCTTGAATGCGCTGTGTTAGATTTCGGCACATTACGCTTTCTGCCAAAGCCTGCCCCAACTTTTCTTCAAGGACTTCAATATACTTTTCATCGCCAAGCAATTCTCTGTCAACCCCAAGATCTCCGCTGTTTGTTTCCGCATCATCTTCGGCTTTTCCGTCTTCAACTTTGAAATTTTTGTCGAGTTCCGCAGTGGCTTTATTATCGTTCTTTTCTTTGCTCATTTTCTATCTGTATCCTTATTATGTTCAAAATTTAATCTGTCATTTAGTGTCTTTGTCGTCGAGAATTGTTGACAATGCTTTTTTCATATAATCCAAAACGCCGATTACCTTTTTGTAATCCATTCGTTCCGGTCCGATGACGCCTGCCCGTCCCACAACTTCATCTCCGACTTTGTAAGCCGCGGTTATTATAGCGCATTTGTCAACACCGCTGTCTTCTTTGCCTATCCTTACGCTGAATTCAATGCTGTCTTCTTGCCCTGTAAGCAACTCTGTGACGCTTTCGGAATCGGATATAACCGACAAAAAGTTTTTTGCGTCTTCGATGTTGTTATATTCGGGATAGTCAAGCATTTTGAGTGCGCCCTCTACAACAACGTCGCCGTGTTCGTGAATGTAACTTTTGATAAGATTCAAAACCTCATCGAAAATATCTCTGAAGCCTCTTAGTTCCTCTTCAACTTCAGCGCCGAAATCACATGAGGCCAGTTCGCCTATTTCTTTTGCGGCAAAAACCTTGTTGAGCACGCGCGTTGCGGTGTCCACGTATTCACTGCGCAAATCGAGTTGTGTGTCGATTGTCTTGTCGGCAAGAATGCCTTTGTTTGTGACGATTAGCACAAGCAGTTTAACTTTTTTCAGTTGTACGAGTTTAATTTCTTCAATAACTACGTGAGGATTGTTGCGGGTGACCAAAAATGACGTGTAGTTTGTAATATCACTGATGATTTTTGCCGCCTGCCCCGCAATATCCTTGACCTCGCTCAGTTTTTCGTCAAAACTCTTGCGGATAAACGCTGTTTCGGCGTCGGTCAGTGCGTTTGTGCTGTCACCAAGTGTGTCCACATACAACTTATATGCCGCATTAAGCGGAACGCGTCCAGCGGAAGTGTGCGGTTGTTCCACATATCCCAGTGCTTCAAGTGCGCTTAACTCCGCGCGGATAGTGGCAGAAGAAACTTCAGGGAGATATTTCGTTTGCACGTCGGAACTGGAAACCGGCTGCCCCGTTGCGATATATAAATCCACAACAGCGCAGATAATTTTACATTTTCTTTCTGACAATTCCTTGCTCATAGTTTCTCCTTTGCTAGCACTCTTTGTGTCCGACTGCTAACATTCTATAATTTAAATTGCCAAATGTCAACTATTAATGCAACAAAATGTTTGAAAAATTATTAAATAAGTTTTGAAAACCTATAAAACTTGAAAGGCTTATTAAATGCTATTGCTTATGCAATGATATTGACCTAAGGTCAATGATATTTTTGCGCTCTCAAAAATGAGATTATATTTGCCTTTATCCATAACTGCGACGACTGTCGCAATCTCATTCGCAGAGCGAATATCATTACGCAGTAATATCATTTGCCGTAAGGCAAATATAATTGAAAAAGAGTTGGATTTCAGATAAATCCAACTCTTTTTCTAGCAAGATGATACTAAATGTCTAATTTAGAGATTTGCTATTTTCTACTTTGTTTAGAGTGAGCAATGTCTATTTATCATCGGTAAATTACCTAACCAACACAAAGGTTACGCTCACCTCAGTACCGTCACTATTTATCTTCATTATAAGTTTATCGTTTTTAACGGTAATTTCCATGTCAGAGATCTCGTCAATATCCTCTTCCTCACCTTCAATTATGATTGTGTTTCCCTGTCTTGTAAACTTTGCAGTATTTGTTTCACCGTCCATCTCTAAAGTTAAATCATCGCCTTCTATAATGATTTTCATTTCTGCAAACGTAGCCGCAATGAACGCCACCGTTTCATCAGCATCGTCAAGTTCGTCTGCCATAACCGAAAAGCTAAGACCTTCCGCTGTACCTTCCATCTTTGAAAAGACATATGTACCGTCTATGTTACTACTGCAACCGACAAGAAATAAAGCAACAATTATCAATAACGATACGACCAACTTTTTCATACAATTTCCTCCAACTTGATTTTATTTGTCTTAAAATGGGTAATCTTTACCCTTTTGAAATTATTATGGGGTAAATATGGCACAATGTCAAGTATGTATGGATAATTTAAAGAATAAAGTTTGTACAAGAATAAAAGAGCTAAGAAATGAAAACAGAATGACGCAACAAGAAGTTGCTAACTATTTACACATTGACCGCTCAAATTACAGCAAGTACGAACTTGGGAAATTAGACTTAAGCATAGAAATTGTAGTAAATCTTTCCAAGCTTTATAATGTTTCATCTGACTATATTTTGAATATAAAAGACTATTAGGTTATACTAAAAACGCATAAAAAAAGGTGTATGAACTTACGAGAAATTCATACACCTTTTCTGGTACCCCTGTGGGGAATCGAACCCCAGATTCCGCCGTGAGAGGGCGACGTCTTAACCGCTTGACCACAAGGGCAAATCTCTTTGCAAGACGGATATTAACATAATTAGGCCTTTTTCGCAACTGATTTTTCTTTGAATTTCAAAACACAGCGTCAGTTGACTATTGAAAAGCCGCGTCAGTTAATATATAATATTTGCAGTCGATATAAATAAGGAGATTCCATATATTTTGAAAACGAAAATAACCGCTGTTTTTGTACTTATTATTTTGCTTACGGTTTGTTTGCCGTTGTTTAGCGCTTGCGATGAGGATAATCATCCGACTCCTGAACCAATGCCCACGGTACAGCCCGAACTTTATCCTTCCATAGATTTTATACAGCCTTGGCTGATACAACACTGGGATTCGGCAAAATATCTGGAACATCTTGACCTGCTGAAAGAAGCGGGTTATGACAGCGTGATTCTTCAATACACGCGCACGGGGGCAAGCGATAATACCGTCACTTTTTACCCTTCGGAAATTGCAGAAATTTATACGGACGGAGTCGTTTATTCGGCTGAAGAAAGTACGGACTGCATTGGCAAATTGCTCACAGCCGCCGACGAAAAGGATATGAAAGTTTATATCGGTCTTTCCGTTGAAGACGAATGGTGGACCAAGAGTCCGACAAATACCGAATGGTATAATAAGCGTGTCGAACTTGACAACTATATGATTGACGAAATAAGTGAAAACTACGGTTCTCATCCTTCCTTCTACGGTTGGTATTGGGCGTATGAAACTTACAACGCAAACTCCATTATGTCAAATTTGTGGTCGAATATGATGAACCAAACAATCGCTCATCTAAATGAAATCGGCGACACAAAACCTTTGATGATAAGTCCTTATATCAGTTTCTTTTTGAGAAAAGACGATTCCTACGTCTATTTTGATTTTTGGAAAAACCTTATATCAAAAATCAACTTCCGCTCCGGAGATATTTTTGCCCCGCAAGACAGCATAGGCAATATCTGCGGTGACGCGACCGTGGATGAAGACGCGCTTGCTTTGACGGAAAACGCCGTTAAAATGTGGGCTGATGCGGTGAAAGAAAAGCAAGGTTTGAAATATTATGTCAACTGTGAATTTTTCTATATAAAACGCGCAACAGCAGATAATGACCAAATGCTTTTGACTGCGCCGCTTTTGCGCTGCTTAAAACAATGCGATATAGCCAGAAACTACGCTGAAAAAATCGTTACGTTCTCATACTCTCATTACTGCGTACCTGATGCCGGAGCCAACAGAGGTGAATGTGCCCTAAATTTCCACAACGATTATCTGAGTTATTTGGAGGCAAGAGAGTTGGGCACGGCTGAACCATACACCCTGCCGACAACAAATTAATCTCATAGGGAATTGATTATGAAAAAATTTGCCGTTTACAAATTGCTTTCAATCTTAGTTTTGTCCGCGTTTCTTGTTGCCTCGTTTTGTGCGTGCAATGATGACGCCGCTCAAGTGATATATGAACCTCCTAAAGAGGAAAGCGAATTTTTTTGTCAGTGGCAAAATTATATTAAAGACGATGTCAGGGTTGTGGACGCTGTAACGCCCGGCAGTCACGACAGCGGCTGTTATAATATTGGCGGCGGAAACAAGTTGCTCAATTCTTTGACGGAAACACAAGGCGCATCGATTTACGAGCAGTTGAAACTAGGAGTGAGATATTTTGACATCAGAGTTAACCGAGGCAACGAATTGGACGAAAACAAAAAAGTTGTTGATGAGAATGTGCTGAAAATTTTTCATGACATTGTAAATCTGGGATTTACATTTGAAAGAGTATGCGACGACTTCAACCGCTTTTTTGATGAATACGACAATCAGTTTGTCATCCTAGACTTCCAACACTTTGGCGACGATGTGGAACCTGATGTGCGTGATATGATTGAAGATAAACTCAATCCCGAAGAATACGCCGTCAAAACATCGGAGGATTTGTCCACCCTGACGTACGGCGATATCAAAGAAGAGGATAAACGCTTTATTATCGTTTGGGGAAGCAGCGACCGAGGAGATACCAATTACGTATTTCCCCGTACGCAAACCCTACTTTCACCATACGAAAGCCTAAATCACAACTACGGCGGCGAGTATTTGATAGAAATCGGTTTTGGAGAGTATCTTCCGCAGGCAAACAGCAACAAATTTTTCGTTTTACAGGCGCAACTGACAAATTCTATGGGCGTTGACGGTGCCGTAACAGGCAGCATTGTCGATTTGGAGAATGGCAACAACCCGATAATGAACGAGTACGTGCGCTCGTTAAATAATGAAGATAACGCTTCAATCCTTGCCAAAATCAATATAATTATGAGAGATTTTGTGGAATCGGACATTGAAAAGCAGAAAGCCGCTCTTGCATTAAATCTTGCAAAAGCAACCGTAAAAGACGAAAGTATACCGCTTTTTGAAAAAATGACCGCAAAACAACAATAATAAGGGAGTAATAGGTGATATTATGAAATTGACGCAAAAAAGCAGAATTATTGTAGCAATCGCGCTGTTTACATTTTTATTCGGCGCGCTATTGTCGCTGGCTACCTTTTTCGATTTGCAGGTCAGCGACTTTTTGACAGCGAATGCCCTCGCAGACGGCGCGTATCTTGCCGACGACTTTTTTGGGGTTACC
>CAYIYN010000081.1:0-5938 GCA_964367645.1 uncultured Bacteroidaceae bacterium | reverse complement strand
GATTGACGAGGACATGATAGAAGAAAAAACCTATGTGTGCCCTGCGTGCGGAACCATCAATCCGCTGTCGGTGACGTCATGCAATCACTGCGGCAGAAACAAGGCTAGAGCGACGCTTCTGCTTGCCAAAGGCAAGATAAAACAATCGCCGCCCGTCAAGCGCAAAACAAAACGCATCGACGCGCCCGATTATGATTTAACAAACGCAAAAACACCGACGTTTGACGAGTTTGCGGGCGAAGAGTTTGAAAAAGCGCAGACCAAACCGATTGAAAAAAAGAAAGCGGACGAACCTTCACCCGGGTTTTCTCCGTCACAGCAGTTTTATCCGCAATATCCTTTTTATCCGCAGACTGGTTCGCCTTACGGCGCTCCGATGATGTATAATATGGAAACAGGCGAAGCTTATCAGATGCCGCCTATCGTTCAGCCTGTTGCATTCGTGCCCTACGTAACGCAGGACCAACCGCTTATGCAATACGCTCCCACTGAAACGGAAGTTAAAAAACCTATCAATAACGCACCGAAGGAACAACGTGACAAACCGCCTGTGTCGACAAAAAAATAAGTTCAACCTCTAGCAGCATAAAGATGCAAATGCAAAATCGGATACGGAGATAAAATGTCAAGCAATAACGAAAAATCTAAAGTTGACGAAATGGGTATCAGACTCGCGCCTGCGCCTATGAAGGCCGGAGGGATAAACCTCTTACCGTCTGTTAGGCAGGATTTTGTGTTGCGCCCGTCGCTTGAAATCGACGAGCCTTTGCCCGAAGGTACAAGTCCCGCGGTGTCCACATCAGACGACTATCAACCAAAGCGCAAGGATGTTGACAAACATTGGAAACGCAAAAAACGCACCAAAAATGTTGTTTGCGGCCTAATTATGCTCATCTTTTCGGCGGCAGTCTTTGTGCCTTACATACTTGCCGCGACAAACGTCGAGGTGGTTTTGCCGATTGCTGTTGTGCCAAACAATTTTAACGTAATCGGCAACCTTATAGAAGCGGTCAAATTGTCTATCGCACAAAATTGGGCGGGAAGCGACGTGGAAACAGCTTGGAAACAGATGATGCCGGATTTGATACTTTTGTTTGGGCTGCTGTTCATACTCGCAAATCTGATAAAATCATTGATTGGAATCTTCGGAGCCGTAAGAGTGCAGCGTTATTTTGCAGCAGCGTTAATTTATTTTTTGTGCATTGCGGCTTTGCTTATCGCGGCCGTTGTCGGTGCAGAAGATTTTGGCATCGCAAAAATAAACTTTATGAACGATATCGTTCACGGCTGGAACAGCAGCGAAATTGTCGGTATTGCTGCCGTTGCTGTTGCAAATATAGTGATTGCGGCAGTATGTTCGATTATCAACCCCGAAAAATCAGGTTATACAAAATAATCCAACTGTCCGCCCGAGGGCGGCATGGAGGTAATTATGTCAAAGAAAGAAACTGTCAAAATTGTGCCGCCTGTGGTGGAAGAAAAATCTGCGGCAAATCCGCCGCTTTTTGAAAGTGAAGCCTACGGTTCGCCTCAGCCCGATGCCGGAATGGAAACAACTGTTATGAAACCTATTGGCATAGGCGCGCCTGTCCCTATCGTTGCGCCAAAGCACAACACCATTCAATTGCAGCCGATAATCGTGCCGATTGCAGTCGTGCCGTATATGACTCAGGACAGCGACGTGCTTCGCGCGGACAGTGGAGTGAGCGGAGGACAGTTTGGCTATGGAGAATACCCTGATGCGGAATTTTCCAAATCCGCTTCCGCAAGTGCTGAAAAGAAGACGGTAAAAGACAAAAAGAGTGCCGTCGCAAGGGTGAGCGCGTTGATTGTTTTCCTGTTTTCCGCCGTCCAACTGCTGTTTTTCCTGCTTGCTAAGTTCGAGCCAAACACTTTTGGATTGAATTTTGCTCCTTTCAACGTTATAGACGCATTGTATTCTTGGATAGCCTTTAAGATAGAGCCTGTGAACAAAGCGGTCATGATATTATATTCAATAGCCGCTGCGTCTTCGGGATTACTGGTGATTGTGACGCTACTCTCGCTTATCTTTGGCAAATACCCCTATGCATTTGTGTCTGTTTTAGCGCTTCTTTCGGCAGCGCCTGTCGGAGCGGCACTCATATACGAAGTTGTAAAAGGAACGTTTGTCCTAAACGCCGAAATGGCTTTGGTTGTGCTTACCGCAATAAGCGTAGCTGTGTTCTTGTTGAGTGTGATACTGGTGTTTGTGGCAATTAAAAAGAAGCAAGATTCGGAAATGATTAAAGACGATAGGAGAGCAAACTACAACGCGGACAATCTAATATAACCAAACAGTGTTCAAAGCGGGGCACAATGTGCCCCGTTTTTTAAAAAGATAAAGAAAATCCGTATAGAAAGAGAAAATATGGTAAAAGGTAAAAAGACAACAAATGTCCATTAAAATGATTTCTATTGCGAGTGGCAGCAAAGGCAACTGCACTCTTATAATGAGTTCTAAAACAGCTATTCTTTGCGATGCGGGCATATCTACGGCGCGTATTAGCAGCGCACTCAAAAATTTGGGAATGTCGCTATCCGATTTGAGCGGAGTTGTTGTGACGCATGAGCACAATGACCACATTGCCGCTCTGCCTACGCTGACACGCTACGTACCTGTATACGCGCATGAACTAACCGCGCGTGCCATATACGAAAAGCAGGGGGTATTAAAAAACTATAAGCCCGTAGATTTTTATGAAAACGGGTTTTACATAGGGGATATCGAAGTGACACCGTTCAGGATTCCACACGATGCGGAATATCCGCTTGGGTACACGTTCTCGTGCGAAAACAAAAGAGTGAGTGTCGCAACGGATATGGGAGTGCTCAAGAAAAACGTTTATGAAAACGTAAGGGACAGCGGAGCTGTACTCCTTGAATCCAACCACGACGTGGAAATGCTTAAAGAGGGCTCCTATCCCCCCTATCTTAAAGCCAGAATCTTGGGGAACAACGGACATCTAAGCAACGATGCGGCGGCGCTGATGGCAGCACACCTTGTCGGAACAAGCGTTCAAACTTTGGTGCTCGGTCACATTAGCGAAAACAACAACACAACGGAAAAAGCACTTTGTGCAGTCAAGAAAGTTTTGGACGAAGCGTCCGCAAAAATCAATTTATGCGCTGCAACGCAATACTGCGTCAGCAGTGTATTCGAGGTGAAATGAGAAACAAAATTTCCGCAAGCGAAAGTGCGGCAACTTATCTGTTGTCATTGTTCGGCGCGTCCCTGCTAGCCTACGTTTTTTCATTAATCTTAAACGGCAGAGGCGGTATTTTTGCCGGTATGACGATTTACGGGTGGGTAAGTTATGTGATTATGCCCGTTGCCGTTATCGGGGTTGTTGCGATTTTTTCTTCGTTTAGAAAATTTGACGTGTTTGCCGTCGCAAAATTTAAACCTTTCACAAATTACATACGGTGGCTTCTTCTTTTGCCGATTTGTGTGGCGACGATAATAACTTTTTATCCCCTTGCGATGCTTTTTATGAAACTGTTGGAAGTGATAGGGTATCCGGTTATAAGCATCATCAATGTGGACTTTTCAAACGCGGGTGTGTTTATCTTGGCAACGGTTCTAATGGCTGTTTTGCCTGCTATCGCCGAAGAAACACTTTGCCGCGGCATCCTTTTTGGCGGACTTAGCACCAAAGGAATGGCTTTCGGCGTTTTTATATCGGCGTTGCTTTTCAGTTTGATGCATCAAAATCCTTTGCAAACGGTGCATCAGTTTGGACTGGGTATAGTGCTTGCCGTGGTGTTTGCGCTGTCCGGCTCGATAGTGCCCTGCATTGTTTTGCATTTTTTGAACAACTTCATCACACTGCTTTTGACTGCCTATATCCCGCAAGTTGACGAGTTTATATATTCGCTCGGAAGTTGGAATTATCTTACCGGCTTTTTCAGCGTAATAATCGGAGCGTTCTTGCTGACTGTCCTCTTGTACGCATACCACAAAGCCGGCAAAAAACAATTCAACAATCCTTCGTTTAGGGTTGTTGAAAACAACGTCATTTTTGACGAGTACTCCATATCCGTGCGTGCCGATTCTGATTCAAGCACAAAGTCAAATCCCATTAAAAACTTTTTTAGATTTTTTGCTTTGCTTTTTACCAAGCGCGGCTGGCGTGCAGTCGAAAGAGAAATGTTTGACGGTATGGGCACGGTGTATCTTGGCAAGGAACAACCCATGCTTAACGTATGGCTGGCAATTGGCCTTGCCGCCATCTACTGGGTGGTTGCGTTGATTACGGGACTGTTATGAAAAAACAATACGCCGCCTCTATAATTTATCTTTTCATCACGCTGATGACGGTTGTTTTGCGCATCTCCATTGCAGAAAACGGTATTGTACCAAGCATAGACCGCGACTATTATTTTACGCTCATAGTGCAGATTCTTTGCTTTGGAGTCTTGCCGATTGTCCTATATTTCTTATTTTGCAAAAACGGTGATTTTCGCCAAATCGGCAGTTTAACGCGTGATTTTGCATTTCAAAAGTGCGGTTTACGCGATTTTTTACGAACAATAGTGATTGCATTTTGTATGGTCTATGCCGCAACGGTCATATCTTTTATATGGAGCTCTGTGCTTAGAGCGATGGGCTTTAATAGGACGGTTTCAAAGACGGAATATACGACTCTTGGTGTGTTGTTTTTGGAACTTTTTATGACGGCTCTACTTCCTGCAACGTTTGAAGAAATAACTCACCGCGGATTATTGCACGCAGGATTCAGAGAAAACGGAAAGTGGTTCGTTGTTGTGTCCGCGCTGCTTTTTGGTCTAATGCACGAAAATATAGTGCAGACCGGTTATACGTTTTTTGACGGAGTAGTGCTTGCGCTTTTGGTTTATTATACAGGCTCGATATATCCCGCGATATTCACACACTTTTTGAACAACGCCATTGCCGTGCTGTCGGGTTACGCTTTGCAAAAGGGCGGAGTGTTTTCTTTTATGAACATCATTAGCGACTGGTTGTACGGCTCGCTTTTGGGATTTATAACCGGCGCGATGATTTTCGTTATTGCATTGAGTTTGATGCTTTGGATGTTTTATCGTATGAGAAACGACGCGATAAAAAAAGCCGGAGTATCTCAGCACGAATTTGGCAATCCTAAAGATGGTACGGTTAAAATCAGGACAAACGTAATTTTGTGGGGTAGTGTGGCAATTACCGCCGCCGCGACACTTTTTACCTTGGCGTGGGGACTTATTCGATGAAGATAAAAATTGTTGTGATTGGAAAAATCAAAGAAAAATACCTTACCGACGCAGTGAAAGAATATCAAAAAAGGATTTTCAGATTCAGCGAGATAGAAATTATCGAACAAAGCGACGCACCGCAGGGGAAAACGCTTTATGAACAGAGAACAATCGAGGGCGAAAGATTGCTTGAAAAAGCAAGCGGCTATATCGTCGCGCTGGACTGTGGCGGAAAACAACTGTCAAGCGAGGAATTGGCCGCGCTTTTAGACGAAAAATGTACATTCGGAATCAGTGAATTTAGTTTCCTTGTCGGAGGAAGTCACGGACATAGCGAAGAGGTTAAGAAAAAAGCCGATTTAATATTGTCATTTGGCAAATTGACTTTTCCGCATCAATTATTCCGCGTCATGCTATTGGAGCAAGTTTACCGCGCTCTTACTATCAATGCCGGTACACCCTATCACAAATAGAGCTTGGAGAGTTATGCAAACAGAGTTTATGAAAAGAGCCGTTGAACTGGCAAAAAAAGCGGCAACGTTTGACGAAGTTCCGGTGGGAGCGGTGGTCGTCAAAGACGGCGTCGTAGTCGGTGAGGGGCAAAACCGCAAAGAGCGCGATAATAACGCCACTCATCACGCCGAAATAATAGCATTATCGGCAGCGGCGGAAACGCGAGCTAGCTCGGCTTCTAAGCCGGTGATTTCCT
>CAYIYN010000080.1:0-5949 GCA_964367645.1 uncultured Bacteroidaceae bacterium | reverse complement strand
GCCTTATGTTGCGATATGCAGTTTTTAATAAATGCCTTGAGCAATCATCGCGTCTGCAACTTTCTTAAATCCGGCGAGGTTTGCGCCTGCGACAAGGTTGTAGGGCAGATTATAGCAATCCAGTGCTCCGCAAATTTGATCGTGAATACCTTTCATGATTTGTTTCAAATTTTTGTCCACTTCCTCTGCCGTCCAACTCAAACGTTCACTGTTTTGGCTCATTTCAAGTCCGCTTGTTCCGACACCGCCTGCGTTGACCGCTTTGGAAGGAGCGATAAGTACGCCGTGCTCTTGTAAATATTCAACGGCTTCGTTTGTGGTGGGCATATTGGATACTTCATTGAGAAGCGGAATTCCAAGTTCAACCATCTTTTTGGCATCGTCTAGGTTGATTTCGTTTTGGCGCGCGCATGGCATATAGATGTCTGCTTTGATGTTGCCCCAAGGTTTCTTTCCTGCGAAGAAGTCGCAACCGAACTTGTCGGAATAATCTTGAACTCTGTTGCGGCCGGAAGCGCGCATTTCAAGCAAGTAATCGTGCTTTTCGCCGCTTATGCCGTCTTTGTCATAGATAAAGCCGTCGGGACCGGAAACGGTGACAACTTTTCCGCCGAGTTGATTGATTTTCTTTGTCGCGCCCCAAGCAACGTTGCCAAAACCGGAGAGGCAGAAAGTTTTGCCTTCAATATCCTGACCTTCGTGTTTCAAAACTTCGCAAAGGAAGCAGGTCGCGCCGTAACCGGTGGCTTCCGGACGGATGAGAGAACCGCCGTAGGAAAGACCTTTGCCGGTGAGGACGCCGTTTTCATAGTCGCCCACTATTTTCTTATATTGACCGAATAGATAGCCGATTTCTCTGCTGCCTACGCCCATATCGCCTGCGAGGATGTCCATATTTGGTCCGATGTGACGATAAAGTTCGTTCATAAAACTTTGGCAGAAGCGCATCACTTCGTCGTCGGATTTGCCCGCGGTGTCGAAGTCGCTGCCGCCCTTGCCGCCGCCCATCGGCAGTGACGTGAGGGAGTTTTTAAACGTCTGTTCAAATCCAAGGAACTTCATCGTGTCGAGGTTGACGTCCTTTTGGAAACGCAAGCCGCCTTTGTAGGGTCCGATAGCATTGTTGAACTGGATGCGGAAACCGCGATTGACATGTTGAACTCCGTTATCATCCATCCACGGAACGCGGAATATAATTTGACGGTCGGGTTCGACCAGGCGTTCCAAAATAACGTTTTTGCGTAATTGAGCTTCGTTTTGCTTGACGGCCGGCTCAATGGAAGTAAAAACTTCTTTGACAGTTTGCATAAACTGCGGTTCACCGGGATTTTTCACCATTGTGTTTTCGATAACTTCTGAAATGTAAGACATATTTTCCTCCCTTACCATATTTCTCAGAAAAAGCAAGCGAATTATATTTGCATGTGCAATTCGCCACTGTAACTGAAAGTATAGCACTCCCAATATTAAAGTCAATCTTCCAATCCAATAATTTATTTTACAATTAAATCATTTGTGGACATCGAGAGGATTGCGGCACCATATATATGCGGTATACGAAAATTTAGTAAATGTCTATTGAAAAGACCTCGCGTATATGATATTATTGTCTAAGTAATTTATTTCGTATGGTGAACCAACAAACTTACGCATACTAAACGAACTTACTGTGCAAAACTATGAAAAGGAGAATATTATGGACCAACAAAGCATTAGCAAAATGAAGCTGTTCCGCACGCTGAAAGTTGTTTATTATTGCTTGGGAATGCCTCTCTTTATTCTAGCTTGTATGACTCTAGCCTCACAGATGTACGGTCGCTGGCCTTTCGCCGGAGATCCGAGCACAGGCTCTATTGGGTTTGAAGCGTTTAAAGTGTTTTTCGGCAGTCCTGCAATGTACAGCATTTGGATAGCGTTCGGTATTTGGCTGGTTATCGGTATAGTGCAAATTATATGCCACAAAACAGTCAAAAATAGACGCGCAAGGACAATGATCGTCGTGGCGGTTATGCTCGTTGTGCTTATCGTTCCGGTTTTCGTGATCGACGCAGTTTTTGGCGCAAAGGTGGAGCAAATCTCTGCTGACGCGGCAAAAGGAGTTGTGGTGGAGGATTACAGCTATCAACTGTCTTATTTCCATACAAAGTCCGGCGCAAGTACTAGTAACGGTAAAAGACTTTCTTTGACAGACAAACTTATAAACAACGTTGAAGAATTCTGCCGCGTTTACAACATCGATTATTACGGCGGCGCAAAAGTCAGCAAAGCCAACAACTTCACTAATGACGGGTTGTATTATGATGAACTTGGTTTCGATTACAACGAAAGCGGCGCTGTCGACGAATATGACCATATTCTTATCACCAACACTTTCGACACGAAGAGCGCTACGGCGGTGAACGGCAGGTATTGGTTTGATTCTATCGAACTGAAATCCAAGACCGGCGCAAATACGCTTAAAGTCAACGGCAATTTCTATTGCATAGTTTTCGGACAGGCAATTCCTTCATCATATGGATCTTCCGCAACAGAAAACGTTACCTGCTTTATTTGGTACAACGGCGACAAGGGTTCATTTGTGAAAACCGACGGATTTTACGGCAATGCGTTCTACAACAAAAACGGTCTTCTTTCAGACGGCTATATGTATGACATTACCGTTGCTCTGAATATTCTCGAAAGTTATTATTCTGCACAAGAAGAAATGGCGGCGGCATACAAAGCGTACACAGCAGCCAATTCAAGTGCAGCCGGCGAAGAAGAACTTCAAGCGTCGATAACCGATGGCGCGGCAACAAGATTGTATAACCGCTACAACGGCGCGGAAGCAACCGACGAAGACAAAACCCTTTGGGCCAGAGAAAACGCTATGGCGGAGCAATACAGCCTTACCGCAGGCGAACTTGACATTATTTTGATGGAACTAGGCGACAAAGTCGGCACCACTTCACTGATTGCAGAGCTCATTCCTCTTGCAGGCGGATTGGTTGGCGGTCTTTTGAATATAGAAACCATTCTTACCGATTTGCTCGGCAATACTTTGGGCGGTTTTCTTTATGAAAAACTTAACCTCACGGATGTTACAATCGGAATGGCTTATGAAGGGAACCTCAAAATATCGCTTACCGGCGGCGCATTCTCCGGTGCAAACGAAGTAGTCATCGACTTTAACGACACCCTGACCATCGCATCTTTGGAAGCGGACTTGATTCAGGTGTTCAAAAACGTCGGCATTATTTCTCCTGGCGCAGACGATGAAGAAGCAAAAGAAGCACTTGTAGGCATGCTTGCAAAAGTGATTGGTTTGTTAGGACTATCCGTAAGCGATGATGCGGCCGACTTGAGCGAAATGCTTACCGGTGTGCTTGAAAGTCTGTATTGGTATCAATCTCCTATACTTGACAGTGTGTTCGACTATTTTGTCGACGACACATTAGACACCAATAATAATGCCGATGCAGCTCTTGCTCAGTATCAAGCGGCTTACTCAAAATTTTTGAGAGCCCAATTTGAAGGCGGAGCGCACGGCTATATGATCGGTTCACGTCTTATCGGCGCAAGTCTTGGCGACGGTTCCTATTCTGCAGAGCAAGGGCTTGTTTCGCTTGCCGAAGTAAAGCAGTTGCAAACAGACCTTTCGTATCAACCCACGATGTATTCAATTCTTGTCGTTCGTGACATGCTGATGACATTTGCGGCAATCATTATCTTCTTCACTCTGCTTTCATATATCGCAGCAGACCGTGAAATCCTTTATGCAACGGGACAGATTGTTCCCAAAGCCAAAAAGGAAAAGAAATCAAAGAAAGGCGAGGACACTCCCGAGAAAGTAGAGGATGCCTCGGAGGAGAACACCGAGCCACTCTTAGAAGAAAATTCTATAAAGGAGGTAGAGTAAAATGAGTAAGAAATCCAAAAAGGACGAAATCGTCAAAGAGCAAATTTTAAACGAAGAAGCGGTATCTGAAAAAGAAGAAGCGAAAGACGCGGCAGAACCCGTATCGGAAGAGATTTCTGAAAGAGATACAAAATTCTCTGCCCCTAAAAAATCTCACAAAGTAGCAGGATTGACCGCCGCAAAAATTATACTTTACGCGCTGTCGTTCCCGGTTATCATAATCTTGTCGCTGATAATCAGCTTAAAGATAGGCGAGGGAGTTCCTTTCTATTCTTTCTGGCCGTACGTCGGCACAATCGTAGTCGGCTTGTTCGGTTTGATTTTCTTGATAGTAGCACTAGTTGTGACAAGAAAGAAATCCAAAAAGAGCATAATGCAACAAACCGTCGCACTATTAATTTGCTGCGTAATACTGACCGGCGGATTTGCGCTTATTATGGACACAGTGCTACCCGACGTAATCGCTTATGCCACTTCCGATACGCTCTACGTTGAAGATCTTTATAACGACTATGACGAGCAGGCGGAATACAACAAAGAGATGATGCGCAAGTTTGTTAGACTCAATATCATGAACGGAAACTATATCGACGAAACCGAAGGAGATCTTTCATACGCAACACTTGCCAAAAAATCCAGCGACAAATACGTCGATACAGAAATCCAAACGGTTTACGAAACTTACACCAGCAACGCGAACTTTTATTTTGACAAACCGGTTCTTGATGCGCAAATCGAAAAACTCTCTGCTTTGGACAAGGAACTGTTTGATTGGCTTTATGAAAACTACGTGGTGATGGATTATTCCTACGCGCTTAAAGCGAAGAATCAAACTTTGAATGCAGGCACAGTGCTCTATGACGGCACGGTGTTGGAGAAAAAGACAACTATGGTCAATAACGTCGAAAGACGTGCGTTCTGTCTGGCACTCACAAAGAGAGTAGGTCCCACCTATGCAAAACTTTGTGCTGAGGGCGTAAAGACAAGCGGTTTGGGCGCGATTGCCACCACAGGCAACGAAAAAATGAGTTGGTTGTTCAACTACAACTATGCTTCAATCAATCAAGACGGTTACAATCCCCTCAACGACGATTGCGGACTCGGCTTTGCCACGTCGAATCGTATGACTGTGCCGGTTGTAATTCGCCTTATTTTGAACGAACATTACACCTACACACAGCCTGTATATGACGATAGCAACAACGTGACCGGCTATGAAATCGGCGTGCTTGATAAAGACGGAAAGGAAACCAAAAGACAGGGATTCCTTATGTATCAGTATATGCCCGAAGTCACCGCGGCATATGATGCTGCAGGCAACACCTATGTTGATGGCAAGAGTGCAGAAATGTTTGAATATGACGACACACTCTATTACGTTTATGAAGACGGACACGTCGAAGCTCCGACTGCCTGGTGCGTCCTTGATATGGACGGAAACAACATGGCCGTGACATCCATTGCAACCGAAGGGTTGATTGGTACGCTTCTTGGCATGTTGAACAGCCCCAGCGGCTTTAATGAACTCTTGAATGAAGATTTGACCGACGTTATCGCCACTGCAACAAACGGACAAAAACTCTCTCTGCACCTCTACGTGGGCGACGACAGTCAGTTGAATATCGTGCTTGTGCCTTCAAACACCGAAAGAGGATATCTCGGATATCAATATATGACTTGGTTGCAAAGCAACAACTTGCTCATTACCATCTGTGATTTGTTCTCTGTGCGTAATCTTCTGTATATATTCGGAGCTCTCTCGCTTGTATTGATTTTCGCAGCGGGTTTCTGCCGCGAACTCATTGCAAAAGAAAAGGCGAAATCAGAAGAAGAAAAAGCCACTGCGGAAGCTGAGATTGAATCGGCAGCGCCCGAAACTGACGAGGCTGCCCCTCTGGCGGAGTAAACGCGAAATACCTGAAAGAAAAATCAAATTAAAACCAATGTTAAACTTAAAAACACCCGATTCGTCGGGTGTTTTTTTGCTAAGTTGCAAGAGTGAACCAGCACTCACTCATTACGAAGTTACGAAATAACACTGTGCGAGCGTA
>CAYIYN010000079.1:0-6109 GCA_964367645.1 uncultured Bacteroidaceae bacterium | reverse complement strand
TTTGCTATGGTAAAAGAGCAAATTGCAGAGCAAACATCTCTCTCTGAACTGAGCGAGGCAGGCGACTTTTACACGGACAAGGTCATTATTGTTTTGAGCAAAGAAGCAACTCGAGAATTTCATGCATATACGCCGAAAGATTTTCCCGAGATAGATTGCATCTCGGTTAGTGATTTGACGGCATCTACCGTGGAGTATGCGCAACAGAAGACGCGAGGTGAAAAAGTTGAACAGCGGATGTTGGTTAATACCGACAATTTTAGAAGGATTCTCAGTCTCGAATTGAGAGAGAAAAATACTGAAAGCGTTTTGTCCGCAATAACGCAATTGGAAAAACGGAATGACATAACCTCGGCTGAGCCGAATATGTTTGAGCCTGCGCCGAACCCGATCGTTCAAGATTAGAATAAAACACACAAACAAATTAAAAAACGGAGGAACACACAATGAAAAATTTTAGAACTTTTTCAGACAAGGAAATTGCAGGTGTGCTGTTTAAGAGGTACGATATAAATGATAGTGTATGCGCCTTTAAATCTAATGTTTGATATAAAATTTAAGTCAAGGAGGACTTAAACGTGACAAAAAAATTTATAGGGATAGCAATAGTCGCTCTATTGCTGTTCTCAGTCTTCGGACTTGCCGCTTGCAACGGAGTTTCGCTTGCAGATTACAAGGAAACAGCGAAAGCGGATATCACGGCGCACGTTGATGGTTTGACGCAAACCGACTACACAACCGAGAACTGGGTTCTCATAGGGCAACGAGCCAATGAGGGCAAAGCGGCGGTGGACGCGGCGACGGACGAAGCGCAAGTGGACACGGCAAAAGCGTCAGCGATTACGGCGATTAACGGAGTTTCGGTAAAGGAGGAAGTAACGATGCAACTACTGGCAAGACAAACGTATTTAGAGGAAATCCTCAAGGGGAAAAACCAAGCGGCGACTATTGACGACGTTTCATTTTTCCGCAATAAGTTTCTCGGAATTTATGACGGCAGTTTAGTCGGCGTTTTCTATGGAGGACAATATCACGGAAACTTTCCAGAAGTCGAGGAGTCTGTGGAAATCAACGATTTAACTTTTGCTTGGTCGCAAGGATACCCAATTCTCGTTTGGAATGATGGGGAAATCTACGGGCTTGCTGAAGCGTTTGAGCAAAACCTTTTGACAACGGCAAACATTGTCACAATACACGAATTATATTACAGCGAAGTCTAAAAACAAAATAAAGCACAAAGGGAGCAAAGATTATTAAAATAGCAAGAAACAAGCAGGTAAAACTTTCAATGCAAGAGTGAACCCGCCCTAACTCATTACGAAGTTGCGAACACGAGCCGCAGGGCGGCGAGATTACTCAAAAGGCGATACTTCGCAGACGGTGTCTGCTCTGTATGACAATTTGGGGGCAGACGTAGAGAACAGAGCAAACATCATCTTGTCACTCTGAGCGAAGTCGAAGAGTCGCCACTGGAAAAAACAATTATCTTGCAAGTTCCCCTTTCCTCAGGTGTTTCTCCAATCGCCAAAATTGCTAACTTACTTGTCTTACTTTTAATTTGCTCATAATCCTATTCCTCCGTCATTTTTGATACTATTGTTTCCAAACAACACTTCTGCTGTGTTTGCGCTGAGTTTATCTATTTTTAGCACATAAATAAATTGTTCATATTCTGTAATGAAATCATTATTATTATCTTTATCTTTATTTTTAAGGTTTTCTTTTTTAATGCCTATGCTTAAAACAGCTCCGTTCAATCTTACATTCCTAATCGATAAACTGAAGTTCCCGCCTCTTACTGAAAACAATGCAACTAATATCATCTCTTTTTCAAAATTAACCTGTGGGGGATTAATGAAAATATCATCAAGATTATTTGGATCTTTAATTATGAAAGTTCTGGATTTAGGCGAAGTAACATCCCATAAAATCTCTTCACTAAATTCGTCCTCTGGATCCCAGTTATCATTTACATAACAAAGGCCATAAGTCCTGTTTTCATCCAGAAAGCTCTCTTTGAATGCTGTATTGTTTTTTCTAGATCTAGACATTAATATTTCAGCATTGTAATTCAATTCCACCACCACTAAGTTTATTTTGTTTTTTGCTGTGTTAACCGCGGAATCCACGGCCTCCTTTTTTTTTGCACTGTCTATAGCCGCTTTGCCCTCTGCAACTGCAGCCGCAATCTCTTGTAAACCAGATTGCGAGTAGTCACATTCTTGCACCTTTTGGTCTGCATAGGCTTGCAGTTCTGCCAAGTTTGTATTTTTATAATCCTTTAAGCTAACCGCATCACAAGCAACAAACATCGCAAGCGCAAAAATCAATACAATCAATGCAGTCAATAGTCTTATCGCTTTTTTCACTTTTTATATCCTCCTTGCCATAATCAAAAATTCGTGAAATTTCCCCGTCACTATAATATATCGCACCATATTTGCAACACTCACTTTCTCGCGTCCACCGTATTTATTCGATACCTATAGTAATCTTGTCTTTTTTTCGATTGTAATAGTGTTTATGTCTTGGATATCGGCGCTGTTTACCTCAATCAAAAAGACCATACATTCTCCAATATCCGACCGAGATTGATTTCCAATCGGAAGCGGTTTTTTGCTAACTATAATGACCAGTTCGTTTGAATCAACGATTAGTTTCTCCACTTGCGGTTCGTCGTAGTGATTGTATGGGTATGGGCAAAAAACAATAAGTGCATTGTCCTCAAAATATAGAACATCGTATTCGCGTATTTTTTGACTTAGAGCATTAAAAGATTCTTCTTCGTGGTTTAAAGCGGAATTGTTCCATTCCCCCCACACCGCTTTCAATTCTTCTTCGCAGCGAACAAGAATCTTTACTTCTGTGCAGTAAGGGCTTTCCCCGACACCATTATCTCCAAATAATATGTAATCAAAAAAGCCTATACGGTAATCTATTCCCTCATTATTGCACGCGGAGAAACACGCAAGCGTAAAAATCAATACAATTAATAACATCAATAGTCTTATCGCTTTTTTCACGGTTTTATATCCTCCTTGCCAAAATCAAAAATTCGTGAAATTTCCCCGTCACTATAATATATCGTTTTCACCATATTTGCAACACTCAATAGCCTTTTTATCAGAACAATATCACAATAAAAACGCGCATTTCTGCGCGCTTTATCAGTTGGTTAACGTTATATACATTCTATTTAAGCGGAACGGTTGCCTTTGCGTCGAGTGTCAAATCGGAGGGTTTTATGCCGCTTTTTATGATAAAATATGCCGCCGCCCCTATCATTGCCGCGTTGTCCGTGCAGTAGCGCAAAGCGGGATATTTTATGTCGTATCCGTCGGCTTTGAGCGCGTCAAAACGCACTCTTAAACTTTCGTTTGCGCTCACGCCGCCGGCTATGGCAATGCGGTTTATTCCCTCTCGGCGCACCGCAGTCATCGTTGCCCGATAAAGTTGTTCCACCGCCGCATATTGAAAACTGGCGGCGACGTCCGCTCGGTTAATCTCCTCTCCTTTTTGCTCGGCATTGTGGACGTAATTTATGACGAAGGTTTTCAGTCCGCTGTAACTCATATCGATTTTATCTTCGGTGAAATGCGGCACGGGCATTTTTATGATTACCTTGCCTTTTTTTGCCAGTTTTTCAATTTCCGGCCCGCCCGGATAAGGCAAAGAAAGCACTCTCGCAACTTTGTCAAACGCTTCGCCTGCGGCATCGTCAAGCGATTGTCCCAAAAGCGTGACCTTTTCGTAATCCTCCACTTTCAACACCGCGGTATGCCCTCCGCTTGCCAAAAGGCACAGATACGGAGGCGTTAAATCGCTGTCTATATAGTTGGCTGCGATATGTCCTTTTATGTGAGATACGGCGTAAAGCGGTTTTTCCCAAGCGTACGCCAACCCTTTTGCAAAATTTACACCAACGAGCAAAGCGCCGATCAGTCCTGCACCGTAGGTGACCGCGACGGCATCAATTCCTTCTTTCGTTAACCCGGATCTTTCAAGCGCCTCTTTGACCACATTCTCTATTGCAAGCGTATGATTTCTCGAAGCGATTTCCGGAACCACGCCGCCAAAACGACGGTGAATTTCTATTTGCGAAGCAACCGACGAGCCCAACACCTCTCTGCCGTTTCTAACAACGGCTGCCGCTGTTTCATCGCAACTGGACTCTATCGCCAATATCGTCATATTTTCATTATCCATATTTTGATTATATCACCGGCGTTTCCTTTTGAAAAGCGTTGTATGGAAAATGGGCATTTAGGGCATACTTTAACTATCAAAACAAGGAGACTTTTCTAATGTCTTATAATCCATTTGAACAAAAAGCCCCTACCGTTGCAGAGGGCTTGCAAAGTTGGCAGGACCTTTTTGTCGCGCCTTACGACAAAAAGACCGCGGACCCGTTTACAAAATTACGTATCATTTTGATGACCGGCACGGAGTACGAAGCGAATTGGTATTCTCACCAGTTTTCACGACACTGCGCGGATAACGACCTTCGACGCGAAATCGCCTTGATACGCCGCGTTGAACAGCAACAACAAAAAAAACTCGCCGGTCTTAAACCTATTGACGAAACCATATTGGAAACAACCATCGGTTATGAGCAGTTGGCGGTTGAACTGACGGCAAATCTTGCCCGCAGAGAGCCTGACGACCGTGTCAAAAAGGCATTGGATTTTGCGCTTTTGGAGGACTTTGATCACCTGTACCGTTATTCCAATCTGCTGATGATGGAACACGGAATCGATGCTTCGGCACTCGTTGCAAAACGCACCGAAATCACACCCGGACGCCCGACGCTCTGCGAACATCGCTTCCCTTATGACGACATAAGGAACAGCGGAAACAACAAAAAGGCAGCACCGATTACACGCCTCAATTCAATGATTATCGTCGCAGCCGAACAGCAGACAATGAACTATTATATGAACGTGGGCGCGTTCTACCCCTCTGAAATCGGGCGCAAACTGTACAGCGAAATCGCAATGATAGAAGAACAGCACGTCACCCACTACGGCAGTTTGCTTGATACCTCGTGCAGTTGGCTCGTGGGACTTCTCGAACATGAATACACGGAATGCTATTTGTATTGGTCTTGCGTGCAAGACGAAATTGATCCCAACATCAAAAAAGTTTGGGAATGCTGCTTAAAACAAGAACTTTCACACTTGCATAAGGCGGCGGAACTGCTTGAAAAATACGAGCAAAAGACTTATACCGATATTTTCCCCAATCCTGAATTCCCCGAAGCGCTTTGTTTTGGCAAGAGTAATATAGAATACGTGCGCGACGTTATAAAAGACAGCGTTTATAACACTTCTGTCGGCGAACAATATGCTGACACCAGAGATATGGACTGCGATTACGAATTTTTCAAATGGCAAAAGAAATTAAACGGAAATTGTAAATGCACGCCCAGCCATAACGTTATCGATATGTATCTTGAAAACCATCCCCAAGACTTTCGCTTTGAAGTTAAACCCAATGTTTGCAAAGAATTGCAACCGCGCACTTGCGACAACACGGAAGTGGGCAGACAGTGCAGAAAATAAAACAACCAAACAGAGCGTTCTCACACAAAAAAGTGCAATATTTGGATAAAGAACAAGAAAGACACCTCCAAGACGGACAGGAGCGTACTTCTCGTACGTGACTGCTCGGATAGGGGGTGTCTGACAAAATCAGGCGCGATTTAGCGCGGTTTTACTTCATTTCGGCAACTGCGCCGACTTCCTTAAATTTGGCAACAAGTGCTTCCGCGTCCGCTTTAGGAATGGCTTCTTTGACGGTCTTGGGTGCGTTGTCTACAACTGCTTTTGCATCGACGAGTCCGAGTCCGGTTGCCTCTTTGACGACCTTGATGACTTGCACTTTGTTGGGTCCGATTTCCTTCAACACAACGTCGAATTCCGTCTTTTCTTCCTCAACGGGGGCGGCTTCTGCTGCACCGGCTGCCACTGCGACGGGTGCCGCTGCGCTCACGCCGAATTCCGTTTCCAATGCCTTCACGAAGTTGTTGAGTTCGAGAACGGTCATCGCTTTGATTTCTTCCATAAGTTTTTGGATATCTGCCATTGTTATATTCTCCTTAATATTTTAT
>CAYIYN010000078.1:0-6292 GCA_964367645.1 uncultured Bacteroidaceae bacterium | reverse complement strand
GTGTTCGTATATGCTTCCTTTGAGGCTATCGAGGGTAATCTTTGCTTCGTCGCTATAAACAACTCTGCCCGCTCCGTACAAATTTAGCGCAACCGCAGAAATTTTTTCTTCCAGAGTCGCCTCAACAGGGTAGATATAATTTAGCTTTGACTCAATTTCACATAGAGTTGCAACTTCGTTTGCAAGTTCAACGCAACCTTTTCCGCCATCTGCCCAAGCGTTTGTAATGACGGCTTTTACGCCCAAATTTTCGGCAGCAAATTTTATTGCGTCTATTTCTTCCGCTGTGTCAGTAAGAAAATGATTTATGGCAACAACCATTGGCACTCCGAATTTTTTGATGTTTTGGATATGTCCTTCAAGGTTACACAATCCTTTTTTTAGAGCGTCCAAGTTTGTATTGCTTACTTCGTCTTTGGCTGCTCCGCCGTTATATTTAATCGCGCGTGCCGTCACGACAAGAACAATCACATTCGGTTTTAGATTTGCCGCGCGGCACTTGATGTCAACAAACTTTTCCGCACCCAGTTCTGCTCCGAAACCTGCTTCGGTCACGACGTAGTCGGCATAGTTCAAAGCGGTTTTTGTTGCCAAAACGGAGTTGCAGCCATGCGCGATATTTGCAAACGGTCCACCGTGAATAAGCGCAGGAGTGCCGCCAAGCGTCTGCACCAAATTGGGCTTTATTGAATCTTTTAATAGGATAGCCATGGCGTTTTCGGCTTTCAAATTCTTTGCAAAAACATCTTTGCCGTCAGCATCGGTGCCTATTATGATGTTGCCAAGTCTTCGTTTTAAATCTGTCAAATCATTGGAAAGACATAATACCGCCATGATTTCAGAAGCAGCGGTGATATCAAAGCCGTCGGTGCGCGGCACACCGTTTATCTCGCCGCCGAGCGCCACTTCGACAGTCCTCAAAGCGCGGTCGTTGCAGTCCATAGTGCGTCGCCAAGTGACGTTTTTTAGGTTGAGCGAATTGCCTTGTTTGATGTGATTGTCGATAAGTGCCGAAAGCAGGTTGTTTGCCGCCGTAACGGCGTGAAAATCGCCCGTAAAGTGCAAATTAATATCTTCCATCGGTACAACTTGACTGTATCCGCCGCCTGTAGCACCGCCTTTTATGCCAAAAACGGGACCCAAAGACGGCTCACGCAGTGCAAGACATGTTTTTCTGCCCGTCAAAGACAATCCGTCGGACAAACCAACCGCCACCGTAGTCTTGCCCTCGCCGTAAGGCGTGGGATTGACCGCCGTAACCAAAATAAGTTTACCTTTTGTTTTTAAATCAAACGGGGGAGTAATTTTGGCTTTGTATCTGCCGTATTGCTCAATGCTGTCTTCTGCCGCACCCAATTTCGCTGCAATGTAAACAATCGGTTCCATTTTATATAGATTTGCAATTTCAATATCGGTCATATTTCACCTAAGTTTTTGTAATATTATTCAGCAATTATATGCGTCTGAAATAGTAAAGTCAAACGTAAACGACTCAAGTTAAACTTTTAACGATTACATTTTTATTATTCAAATCTTTCCTCGATAAAAGGGCATTGTTAATATATAGAACCTAAAAAAAAGGACTGCGCCAAGCGCAGTCCTCAATAGTTAAATTAATTCTTAAGTAATGTCCGACATAATGAATTTTATTGTTACAAGATAATTGTTGCCGTTTTCAGTTGCGCTAAGGCCCGCACTGTTATTGTCTATTGTGTAACCTTGAAATGCGATAATGCTATCGCTAGGTGAGGGCAGGTCGGCTGTGGGAATTAAATTCCCACTTTCATCATATTTTGCACCTGCATCGTAAAGGTCGGCGCAAAGGTCGCAAACGTCGTCAAGATTGTCAATGGTGAAACAAATAGAAATGGAGGAGATGTTGCTCTCTTCTATCGTTACATTACCGCTAAAGAAGTTTCCTTCGGGATTGGCAACGTTGTCAAGGCCGAAGCTGTCAAATTGCGCGGCAGAAGGCCATTCAACAACGGCAATTTTTGCAATTTCTCCGTCAAGATCCGTTTGCCCTAAAGTAAAACTTTCAGCTTCAAAGGCTATATTGCTCGAGCTTGAACTTGCAGCTGCAGTACTGACGTCGCCCGAAAGAGAATACTTTAGGCATATGCCCGTTTGATTGTCAATGTAATAACAGACTGATGTGTTTATGGAACTGCCTGCTACGGTCATTGTAAATTCGCGCGAATATTTTGTGCATGAGCGGCCGATAAATGTTTCCGTCGTTTTGGTATTGTATTCGATTTCTGTACCGACAAAAGCCAAAACAAATCCATATGCGCCTATAACTTCGTTATCTTCGTTTAGGGCAACTCCCGAAGTGTATTTTTCGGATTCATCGTCATAGGAGTAAAGTATGCCGTCACCGCTGAGATATACGACCGGAGATGCATCATCTTCAGGCAAATCGACATTTGAGTAGAAAGTATACCCATCCGCAACTTTTACCGTGTTCTTTTGAGTGTAAGTAGGTGCTGAACCTGATTCTGACGAATAAATGCCAAATTTTACGACTATTTCGTAATTGCCGCCAAGTGCATCTTCAACTTCTTCTTTGGAACTCAGTGTTTCTTTTTCGCCTTCTTCGCCTTCAATATTGAACAAATCCCCGAGCAAGTTGCCGCACCCGCATAGTGTGAGCAAAGCCAACACCAGTGCTGTTGTCGTAAGCACAGCTAAAATCTTTTTTTTCATAATGATCCTCCCCAAAAAAATATTTCTCTGGCTTATCTTCATATTAATATACGGATGATATTTCGTCAACAATATTATTAACCTATGCATCATGGAAATTCTTTCAATAAAAAATATTCAATTTTTATATGGAAATATTGCTATAAATTTCGTTGTTTCTTGTATCTAAAGTGTTTAAATTGCTAATAAGTTTGACAACTCAGAAACAAATTTGTTTTTATGCAGCAAATTAATATCTGCCCTTTTTGAACGTTTTTGTCAAAAATATCAGGGCGGGCGAAACAATGATATTTAGCGCAAATTCAATCAAAAAGTTTATTCCGGCGCATACTATCACCAAAAAATAAATCACCGTCATACTCGATGAAACAAAATTATTTGCTATTGTTTCGCTCATTGCAAGTGCGCCCAGTATAAAAATGCCGGTGTTGATAATCGGTGCGGACGCGGAGGCAATAAAAACCGCAGCGGTTAAATTTTTTTGCATAGGGATTTAAACAACAATGCGGAAATCAAACCCGCGCAAGTGCCTTTCACAAGGCAGAGCAGCGATGTCAACAGGGGATGTTCTGCAAAGAGTACGGCGGTGAATGCGTCTGCGCCGACAATACCCGAAATCAGCGTTATAAGTCCAAAGGAGAAACCTAAAAACATGCCCGCAAGCGGTCCTAGCAGTATTCCGCCCAATACTATCGGTATCAAAACAAGGCTTATGCTCGTTGCTCCGATTTTTATATAACTGCCCAATGTCTGAAATAAAATTACAAAGCTGAGGAAAATCGCGAATAGCACGAGCCGTTTTGTTTTTGAAATTGAAGCGCTTGCTGTGTCCGGTTTGTTGTTAAATTCGTTTTGTTCGCTTTTTTTATTATCCATTTATTTTGTAAACCGATTGTATCCAATTTCAACATTTTAACACAACAATCTCTTCAAGACAAACCTATAGCCGCAAAATATGGCATAAATGACTAAAATGAAGATAAATACGGTCGAATAAACAAAAAAAAGTAAAGGGTTAGGGAAACCCTTCGCAATAAATGTTAGACTATACAAGACATATAATTGTCCTCACTATGTGCTTGAAGAAATATGCAAGTTGTGTTATACTATACCTACGTATTGATTTAGGGCACAAAGGTGTTAAGTGAGAAAGAATTTGTTCAAAAAATTTAGGGATTCGTTGTTTTCCGTCCTTCCGATAACGGTGATAGTGTTGATTATAGCGTTTTCTATGCTTGACGTTTCGCCTTATTTCATCGGCTCGTTTTTGATAGGTTCTTTTCTTATTGTTGTTGGTATGGCTCTTTTTACAATGGGCGTAGACATGGCGATAATGCCAATGGGCGAAACCTTGAGCACGTCACTTGTAAAAACAAGAAAACCTATTCTGATAGTGCTTGTATTTTTTGTTATGGGCTTTGTCATAACGCTGGCAGAGCCGGACCTTCAAATTTTGGCAACGCAAATCACCGCCATCCCCAACATCACGCTGATTTTGTGCATAGGCATAGGGGTGGGTCTTGCTGTCGCAATTTTTGTGTTGAAAGTGTTGCTCAAAGTCAAACTCAACTATATTTTGATTGGACTTTACGGTTTGGTTTTTATCTTGTCGTTTTTGGTTGACAAAGATTTTGTCGCAGTCGCCTTTGACGCAGGCGGAGTGACAACCGGTCCGTTGTGCGTGCCTTTTGTTATGGCATTATGTTTGGGGTTATCCAACATAAAAACAAACTCTAAAAGTGACGACGACGGCTTCGGTATGGTCGCTTTGACGCTTGTCGGGCCCATAATCGCAGTTTTGATTTTGGGCATCTTTTTTAAATCCGACAGCATCATAATAGAAGAAACAGTGCCGGCAATCGACAGCGTAAAAGATATGTTTATGAGTTTTGTTGTCACGATTCCGTCCTCAATGAAAGACGTTGGTATTTCTCTCGTGCCGATTGTTGCGCTTTTCGGCATATTTCAATTGGTAAGACTAAAACTGCCAAAACCGCAAATAGTCAAAATCATCATAGGCGTACTTTACAATTTCGTGGGATTAGTGCTCTTCTTTGTGGGCGTCTACGCAGGGTTCTTGCCAATGGGTAAACTCATCGGTGCGGGGTTGGCGCTGAAATCATACAACTGGATTTTGATTATTATTGGCGCAATATTGGGTTTTGTCATCGTTTTGGCAGAACCATCCGTGCCCGTTTTGAACAAACAAGTTGAAGAGATAACAGGCGGCGCGATTTCAAAAAAATCAATGCTTCTTTGTATGTGCATAGGCATATCCATTGCAGTAAGTTTGTCAATGGTAAGAGTTTTGACGGGCATAAATATTTTGTATTTCATAATACCCGCCTATACAATCGCTCTGATATTGTCATTTTTTGTACCGCCGATTTTCACTTCTATAGCATTCGACTCAGGCGCGGTTGCATCAGGACCGATGACCGCAGTTTTTTTGTTGCCTCTTGCTATGGGCGCGACGAGCGCGTTGGGCGGGAACATATATACAGACGCTTTCGGACTTGTATCGATGGTGGCTATGGCACCGACAATCACCATTCAAATACTCGGACTGGTCTACAAAATCAAGAGCGGAGCAGTCAAAAAACAAATCACTGGTGCGGATCTTGAAGACACAGTTGTCGACGTTGAAGAACCAATCGAATTTGACGCCGATAACGAGCAAATAAACCAACATAAAACAGAAGATAGTACTTTGACCGGCGCTGAAGGTAAGGAGTAAAGATTATGATAGTAGATGGGGTTATAAAACCGATAAAACTGCTTGTTGTCATTGTCGACCGCGGAAAGGGCAAAAATATCACGAAACTGCTGAATAGTTTTGACGTTGTCTACAACCTTATCGCATTGGGAGAAGGCACTGCACCAACGGAATTTCAATCCTACTTCGGTTTTGGTGAGCCTGAAAAGGACATTATTTTTGCCTGTCCGTCAATCGAAAATTTATCTAATGTGAAAACCGCATTGCAGGAACTGATAAGTGAAGACACACCAAATTCAGGTTTAGCGTTCACAATACCGATAACAAGTGTTTCGGGTATCAAAGAATTGAAGTATATACTGGGCAAAACGGAGGGCTAGAAAATGGCAGAGCATGAATATTCACTTATAATTACAATCGTCAACAAAGGTTATTCGGACACCGTTATGGAAGCGGCAAGGGCAGAGGGCGCGCGCGGCGGCACAGTTATGCACGCAAGGGGTACCGGCGCACTTGAAGTTACCAAGTTTTTAGGCTTTACAATCGAGCCTGAAAAAGATTTCGTTTTGATTCTTGCCGAAACCGAAAAGCATACCGCCATAATGAAAGCAATCCACTCAAAAACCGGACTGGGAACAGCCGGAAACGGTATCGCTTTTTCACTGCCTGTCCAAGACGTCATCGGCGGCTTCAGCCTGAATAATCAAGATAAATAAGATTTGGAAACGCGGTTTTTTGAGCAATTTTAAAACCGCAACGTTTTTTACAATCGAAACAAACGATAAACAATTTAATATTTGCAACTGAAAAGAGCGACATTGGCATACCCCACGCTATCACTAATTCGGCACAAATCCGTTAGTGATAGTG
>CAYIYN010000077.1:0-6550 GCA_964367645.1 uncultured Bacteroidaceae bacterium | reverse complement strand
CGTAATAATATTATATCATATCCTTTTCTAAACGCAAGCGATTTGAGCGTTGTGTATCCGCTGCCCAAGGATTGGCTACTTTATAATTATAGAACAAAAGGCAAAAGTGTAAACTTTCTGTCAAGTTCGTGCAGATTGACACCCCCTATGTTCGCCCTCTGAAGAGGCGAACACAAAAAAAGAAACGCATGTTTCCATACGTTTCCGCCAAATTGACCGGTTAATCTGCTTGTTTGATTATTGTAAATTGTTTCTGATTCTCATCATCTTGGAGAAGTATTGTATCTCTCCGATCAGGAACAAAAGACCGGCTACAATGAACATAGTTATGCCGACCGCATAGCCTACCGTACCCGGCACGAGGAAGAAAAATCCCAGCCCGACGGACAGAGCGACCACTGCCACAAGCACGAAAAGTATCATTGCGTTGATGTTTGTGAGTTCTGCAACTTTTTTCACCATACTATTGTCGTTGTATTCCATACCGCACCTCCTTTCTTGAGTTTGGTGATTGTAGTATGCGCGCCTTTAAAAAAAATATGCATATCCAAAATTGCAACAAGAATATAGAAATTAACTCAGAATATTTGTTTACAAGGATTTGTGATTATGATAAAATATACATTCGTGAGCGGCGGATTTTATCCGCATGCCCGACAGTTTGGCGGCTCGACTCACCTATAATGCGATATTAATTTTTTATGGAGGTAATCCAAGTCCAATGTCTAATACTCTAGGAACAATATCGAGAGGTGTCAAAGCACCCATCATCAAAAAAGGCGACGACCTGGTGTCTATTGTGACAGACAGTCTATTTGCCGCAGCATCCGACCCCGAAACGGGTTTCAAAATTCAGGACCGCGATGTCCTCGCCATAACCGAAGCGGTTGTTGGGAGAAGTCAGGGAAATTATGCCACTGTTGACGACATCGCAAAAGACGTCCGAAAAAAAACGGGCGGCGGAACAGTGGGACTTATCTTCCCCATATTGTCGCGCAATCGTTTTTCGCTTTTGCTCAAAGGCATATCAAAGGGAGTTGACAAACTTATCATAATGCTGTCATATCCCAGCGACGAAGTCGGCAACCACCTTATGAGCCTGGATTTGCTTGACGAAAAGGGCGTCAATCCGTATAGCGATGTGTTCACCGAAAAACAGATTTACGAAACATTCGGCGAAATCAAGCATCCCTTTACGGGCATTGACTATGTGCAACTTTACAAACAGACTGCCGGCGAGGGTGCGGAAATTATCCTTGCCAACCGCCCGACGGAAATCTTGAATTATACCGACGTTGTAATCAACGCAGACATTCACAGCCGCTTCCGCACCAAAAAATTGCTGCTTGAGGCCGGCGCGAAGACCGTGCTCAGTTTGCACGACATAATGAACGCCCCCGTTGACGGCAGCGGGTTCAATCCCGATTACGGCATACTCGGTTCAAATCTTGCCACCGATAACAGCGTCAAACTCTTCCCGCGCGACTGTCAGCCTTTTGTTGAAGCGATACAAAAGAAAGTTTTTGATAAAACCGGCAAAGAAGTTGAAGTCATGGTCTATGGCGACGGTGCATTCAAAGACCCCGTGGGCAAAATTTGGGAACTTGCGGACCCTGTCGTTTCACCCGGATTTACATCGGGACTCGTAGGCACTCCCAACGAACTGAAATTGAAATATCTTGCAGATAATGCCATAGGTAATCTTAGCGGCGACGAGGCGAAAAAAGCCATAAAAGATATGATAAAAGCCAAACCGTCCGATTTGTTTGCGTCGCAGGCCTCTCAAGGCACAACGCCTAGGCGTCTGACCGACTTGCTCGGCTCGTTGTGCGATTTAACCAGCGGCAGCGGAGATAAGGGCACACCGATTATCTATATTCAAAACTATTTCACAAACTATGCGTCAGATTAAGTCGCACTGTGCGTCAAATTAAATCGCAATGAAATTCGCCGTTGCCGCTATGGGGTTTCCACAGGCGGCACAAGGCGAACAACTGTCGTAGAATTTTTAATGACAGCCGAATAAAATCGTCCGGCAGCGAGAGGAATGATACGAAAAAATTTACGGCTCACACTTGTGCGAGCCGTTTTCATAGGCCGGTTTAGGTTCAGTCCGCTATTGCATTTAACATCTTCGACGAGTATAATTTTTTTGAGTAGGAGAAGTACCAATGAGTGAAATCTCCGTTTCAAAGCGCGGGCTGTCGCTTCATTTGGGGTCACTCATTGAAAAACGCCTGGCAAAATGGCTTGTGCGCTATAACGAAGTACTGGTCAAATTGGACAAGGAGGCATGACTTGTCTGCCAAAAACCAAACATTCAAAATAGCAAGAGTCGGACTTCACCGTTTTGAGGAACCTTGTATCTCCGGCGACGGCGGCAGCGGAACAATCTTTTTTGGCGGTTGCAATATGCGCTGTCTGTTTTGCCAAAATTACGAAATTTCTCACACGGGAAAAGGTGTCGAGATAACACTTGACGAACTTATCAAATGTATGGAATATTTGGTGGAAAAGGGAGCTGAAAACATAAATCTTGTTACTCCGCCCGCAGATATAAACTTGCTTGTAAAGGCACTTAATAAAGCAAAAGAAACGATTAAAGTGCCGATTGTGTGGAACAGCAACGGATACGAAACGGTTGCGAATCTAAAGAAACTTGAAGGTCTGGTTGACGTATGGTTGCCTGATTTTAAGTATAGCGATGAAACGCTGGCGGTGAATTATTCAGGCGCACCAAAATACTTTGAAGTGGCAACCGAAGCCATAAAAGAAATGCGCCGTCAACAACCGATAGACGTTTTTGACGATGAAGGGATGCTTTTAAAAGGTGTTATCGTTCGTCATTTGGTTTTGCCGTGCGGACTTAAAAACACGCAAGGAGTCCTAAACAGAATTGCAGAAATCGACATGAGTATGTATGTCAGCCTTATGGGGCAATATTTCCCAACACCCGCGGTCGCGACTCATTCTGTGCTTAGCCGCCGACTAAATCAAAGTGAATATGACAGCGCAATAGAGTGTTTTTACAAAGCGGGGTTGACAAACGGATTTTCGCAGGATTTGGACAGCGCAATAGAAGATTATGTGCCCTCATTCGATTTGGAAGAGTTGTGTGAAGTTTTGGGCAGATAGAAAAAAAACCACAAAATATTGTGTTTTTTGATAAAAAGTTCTTGTAAAATTCTGTGCGGTGTGATATTCTTTTTCTAGTTTGAGCGTAGGCGCGTCAGCGCGTGCGTGAATATAAGGAGAGAGGACCATGTTCGCAATGCACAACATTCAAAAAGGCATTCGCACTGAAAGGGCATATGTGACGCCCATCCTCTTTTTTCAAAAATAGATAAATAAAAGTGTTCCTTTTTTGGGGACATTTTTTTTTAGAACGGAACAAAAAAACAAAATAAATAAATGGAGAGTATTTATTATGAAAATGATCTATGATGTCGAAGACAAGCCCAAGTTTGGGAAATTGCTCATCTTCGCGTTGCAACAAGTGCTTGCCATCATGGCGGCAACAATTTTGGTGCCAAAAATCATCGGCTTGCCGATGCAGATACCTGCCGCGCTTTTGGGCGCAGGCCTTGGCACTATGGTTTATCTGCTGTTCACAAAATTCAAGAGCCCCGTCTTCCTCGGAAGTTCGTTTGCTTTCCTAGGGTCATTGGGTACGGCGGTCGCTTTTGGTTATCTTGGTATAATTGTCGGCGCGATTTTTGCCGGTCTTGTTTATGTGGTTATAGCGATAGTCATTCACTTCGTTGGCACAAAATGGGTTTCCAAACTTATGCCTCCTATCATAATCGGACCAACGGTCGCCCTTATCGGACTTACCTTAGCCGGCAGTGCAATGGGACAAATGGTTTCTGCTGACAGTGACATTGTTAACGGCAGTTACAACCTTATCGGTCTTCTTTGCGGACTTATTACCTTCCTCACGGTCGTTATTTGCTCCACACAGAAAAAATACAAATCAATGAAATTGATACCTTTCATCATCGGTATCGTAGTAGGCTATGCCGCGGCGGCCTTCTTCTCTATCTTTGGATACGCTTTTGACATCTCTTATCTCAAGGTTATCAATTTTACCCCTCTCATCACAAATTTCGTAAATACAGACGGAGGCTTTGTCGGCATCACCGCATTCTTGAACTATCCCGACTTTGCGCTCATCGAAGCAATCAAAGAGCTTGTCAACGGCGGCGTGGGAGAGAACATACTTGCGGCCAACGAAAACGCTGTTTTGCTTAACGGCGCCGGCGTCGCAGAAGTTGCAATCGCCTTCCTTCCCGTTGCATTCGTCGTGTTTGCAGAGCACATCGCAGACCACAAGAACCTCAGTTCCATCATCGAGCGCGACCTTGTTGAAGGCGAACCCGGACTTGAAAAGACATTGCTTGGCGACGGTGTTGGCTCCATAGTCGGCACCATCTTCGGTATCTGCCCCAACACCACTTACGGCGAGTCCGTGGGTTGCGTGGCTATCACCAGAAACGCATCTGTTCGCACCATTTTTGTCGCGGCGATAATGTGCATAGTTGTATCATTTGTCACACCGATAATGGCACTGCTTCAAACCATTCCTAACTGCGTAATGGGCGGCGTTTGCCTCACCCTGTACGGATTTATCGCAGTCAGCGGTCTTAGAATGTTCAAAGACATCGACCTTGGCGAAAACAAGAATTTGTTTGTCGTATCCGCTATCCTTATCGCAGGTATCGGCGGTCTAGCAATAAAGATTCCTTATGTAATAGCAGGTGACGGCACAGTGGAAAAAACCATCACAGTGACGTCAATCGCAGCCGCACTTATCCTCGGCATTGTCACATATGCAATTTTGAATAAAATTGAAAAGAGCAAACTCGGTAAAGGCGAAGATGTAGAGGACGGCGACTCCTTGCCGGCGGCGGCAGTCAGCTCCGTTGTTGAACCCAACTTATCATCAGAATCCGAAGCCGTAGAGGCAGTCGAAGAATCGGAAAATCCCGAAGTATAATTTCAACTCAATTTCAAAGATTAAAGGTTGGGAACCGCTTTAAAAGGCGGTTCCCTACCGTTGCGAGGACAATATGAAACAATATGACAATGTTACAATTTTCGACCATCCGCTTATCCGCCATAAGGTGGCAATTTTACGTGACGAAAAAACCAGTATGAAAGAATTCAGAGAGCTGGTCGAAGAAATCACCACGCTTATGGTTTATGAAGCGTTTAAAGACGTTCCCACAAAAAAAGTCATGGTGAAAACTCCACTTGAACTCACAGAACAGACAATGGTTGCCGACAACGCGGTTTCAATCGTTCCTATACTCCGCGCAGGACTTGGAATGGTGAACGGAGTGCACACCCTTTTCCCGACTGCGAGGGTGGGGCATATCGGGCTTTATCGTGACGAAGAAACGCTTGAACCGCACGAGTATTATTGCAAACTGCCCGTAGGCATTGAAAACAGCATTGCAATTTTGCTTGACCCGATGCTTGCAACGGGTGGCAGTGCTGTCGCAGCAATCAATTTCTTAAAGCAACGAGGCTGCAAAGATATCCGCCTTATGAACATCATCGGAGCGCCCGAAGGCATTGAAGCCGTCACCGCCGCTCACCCGGACGTCAAAATTTACGTTTCCACTCTTGACCGACAATTAAACGACGTTGGCTATATCCTCCCCGGCTTGGGAGATGCAGGCGACCGTTTGTTCGGCACTAAATAACAGACGCCGAAACAGAAATAGCAGTCAATTTACAATAAAGTACCCGTTTTTTCGGGTACTTTTTTATCGCACAATTCACATTCTTAACGACAATCAAATTCCTATATTAAGGCTTTTTAAAAAGCGATTATTTTTATAAAAAAGGCACATTTTTAATCTTCCACTTGCAGATTATAAGGGCGTTTGATATACTGTTATCTATGATAACAATGCTTACGGTTGTCGAAACGGACAGCACTAACGTGTTTGTCAATCAGGGGGTGGAAAAAGCCCTGTTCGACAGCGTATGCGACGGCGAATTGACACTCTATATTTGGTCAAACGATAATGCCGTCGTCATCGGCAGAAACCAAGACGCGCAGTCCGAATGCAGAGTTGATTTGCTTGAATCCGAAAAAGGCTTGCTTGCCCGCCGCCTATCGGGAGGCGGAGCGGTTTTTCATAATCTTGGCAACGTCAATTATACTTTTATCGCAAAATCCAGAGATTTTAGCGTTGATACAAATCTTAAAATCGTACTTTCCGCGTTGAAATCGCTTGGCATAGACGCGTCGTTTTCCGGACGTAACGACATTGAAGTCAACGGCTTTAAAATAGGCGGCAGTGCCTATTACAAAAAAGACGGAAGGGAATTTCACCATGGTACAATGCTAATCAATTCTGCTGCCGAGCAAGTGTCAAAATATCTTACTCCGCCAAACGAGAAGTTTGCAAAAAAAGCGGTGAAAAGCGTTAAAAGCAGAGTTACTAATCTAAAATCAATCAATCCGAATGTGACGGCGGAGCAATTTGTTTCTGCGCTGAAAACGGCGTTGCAAGAGCAATTTAGAGGAGCGGAATAT
>CAYIYN010000076.1:2658-6621 GCA_964367645.1 uncultured Bacteroidaceae bacterium | reverse complement strand
TGTCAATAGTGACTATTTCTGACGTTTAATAAACGGTGTTGAAATTAAAAAACACTTTCAAAGAAAGTGTTCTCAATTCTCAATTTCAAATCTTTTATTTAAGCAAATCGGGCCGACGCATTTTTGTTGTTTCGTACGCCTTTTGTTTTCGCCATTTTTCGATTTCCGCGTGATTTCCGTTTTGCAAAACTTCGGGCACCTTCAATCCTCTGTATTCAGACGGGCGCGTATAATGAGGATATTCCAATAAACCGTTAGAAAAACTCTCTTCCGACGTGCTTAAACTGCTGCCCAACACTCCGTCCACGTAGCGCGCTACGCTGTTCATAAGCACCATAGCAGGCAGTTCGCCGCCTGTTAAAACATAATCGCCTATGGATATTTCCTCGTCGATGCAAAGTTCGATTATTCTTTCGTCAATACCCTCGTAATCGCCGCACAAGATAATAATCCACTCTTCTTTTGCAAGAGTTTCGACAACGTTTTGTTTCAACTGAACACCCTTTGGCGACATATAAATGCGTTTGGCTTTGCGGTCGGGGTCAATGGCTTCGATTGCGCTGACGACAGGATCGGGTGTCATGACCATACCTGCCCCACCGCCATAGGGATAATCGTCGGTTTTTAGGTGTTTATCTTTGCTGTAATCGCGGATATTGACAACGTTGCACTCCAAAACTCCCCCTGCGATGGCCTTCCCTATGAGGCTTTGATGCAAGAGATTAAAATATTCCGGAAAAATGGTCAGTATGTCAAAACGCATATAACACCTATCTTTTTTTTGGCACTCGGGTCTTTTGTTTTGAAGACATAAAACAACTGCCGCAATTATGTCACTCGTTACTGCCTAAATTATGTCACTCGTTACTGCCTAAATTATGTAACTCGTTACTGCCTAAATTATGTCACTCGTTACTGCCTAAATTATGGCACTCGTTACTGCTACAATTTTTAACGGCGTTCTTGCAAAAGTTGCCGCTTTTCGACACTTTGGTAAGCCGTAAATTGTCTTTTGTCAGTTGTAAACCGACACGCGGTCAAAAACGTAACGGTCAAGAGAGATAACGCCTTTTTCCAAATCCACGTCTTTGACAAGTTCTTTCAGTGCCGGCACTGAAACTTCTGCGCTCCCTGTCTTTATGACGTATACGTCCGCAGAGCCGTATTGCAATATGTCCACAAGTTCGCCCAAATATTCGCTCCCTACAAATACGTCAATTCCGATAAGGTCGGCGATATAGTGTTCGCCTTCTTTGGGTTTTGGCAGGTCTGAGCGCGAAACCGTCACTGATTTTGAGCGAAATTTTTCTGCATCTTCGACGCTGTCCGTTCCAAAAAATTTGACGTAAGCAAACTCGCCTTCGGGAGAAATTTTTTCGATTTTTAAAATTTCCCCTCCGACTTTTACGGTTTTCAGAGCGCGGTAGCGAGTGCTGTCAGAGGTGTAAAGTGCCAGTTTAACTTCACCTTTTAGACCTCTGGGGCGCAGTACGGTGCCGATTGTGAATTCGTTTTTCATGCCTTTTCTTCGATTGTGACACTGTAGCGCACGCTTCCGCGTCCGCTTGCCGCCTTTACAAGAGTGCGAATCGAGCGGGCAATTCTGCCCTGCTTGCCGATAATCTTACCGATGTCGCTTTGGGCTATCGTGATAACGATATCGGCTGTGTCGCCGTTCTCTCTCATTTCGACGGAATAATCGCCGTCGGGTACCAGTTTTTCAACCAGATAATTTACAAGTTCCAGCATAATTCACCTTATATTATGCCGTTGTCACGGAAAAGACTGCGGACGGTTTCAGTGGGTTGTGCGCCTTGAGCAAGCCATTTTTTAGCGATTTCGGCGTCGATTTCAACGACCTTCGGCTCGGCAACGGGATTGTAGATACCGATTTGTTCGATATATTGTCCATCACGTGCCTTGCGGCTGTCCACTGCGACGATACGGTAGAAAGGTGCTTTTTTTGCGCCCATACGGGTGAGTCTGAGTTTTACCATTGTTTTTTCTCCTTTGATGAAAAAAAGTATTGTTTGTTTTATTTTAATTTTGGTTTGTTTCGTTTTGTTTTATTTGTTTCGTTTTGTTTAGAACGGGAAGCCGCCTTTCATTCCTTTCAGACCTTTCATTCCGCCCTTTTGCAGTCGGTTCATCATATCTTTTGTAAGTTCAAACTGTTTGAGCAGTTGATTAACTTCCTGAATTGAAGTGCCGCTTCCTTTGGATATGCGTTTTTTTTGACTGGCTTTAATTAGGTCGGGATTGTTTCGCTCTTTTGGTGTCATCGACTGAATTATCGCTTTGGTACGTTGGATTTGCTTTTCGTCGATTTCGGGTGTGCCGCCTTTAAGTTTGCCTTGAAGTCCCGGAATCATGCCCATCATATCGCTCAAGTTTCCCATTTTTTTGACGCTGTCGAGTTGATCGAGATAGTCGGAAAGGGAAAACGCTCTATCCTTTATCCTCTTTTGCAGATTTTCCGCCTGCTCTTTGCTAAAAGCCTGCTCCGCTTTTTCAATAAGTGTCAGTACGTCGCCCATTCCTAGGATTCTGGACGCCATGCGCTCGGGGTGGAAAGGCTCCAAATCTTCGGATTTTTCGCCTGTGCCGCTGAACTTTATCGGTTTGCCAGTTACGGCCTTTATGGATAGCGCCGCGCCTCCGCGAGTATCGCCGTCCAACTTTGTCATAATGACACCTGTTATATTGAGAGTTTTGTTGAAAGTGTCGGCTACGGTGACGGCGTCTTGTCCTGTCATGCTGTCTACAACAAGCAAAATTTCCGTGGGTTTGACGGCAGATTTGATGTCCACCAGTTCCTTCATCAGCGTTTCGTCAATGTGCAAACGCCCTGCCGTGTCAATAATAACTGTGTCGCAACCGTTTTTAAGTGCGTATGGAATCGCATCGGTTGCGATTTTGACGGGGCTTATCTGTCCTTCGTCAAAAACATCCACTCCCACCTTTCCTGCCACAACTTTTAGTTGCTGTATAGCGGCTGGACGGTAGATATCCCCTGCGACAAGCAAAACTTTTTTGCCTTGCTTTTTTAGATAAAGCGCAAGTTTTCCGCACATTGTCGTCTTGCCCGCGCCTTGAAGCCCGCACATCATATACACGGTTGGTTGACGGTCGCCTACGGCAAGTTTTATGTGCTTGCTGCCCATGAGTTCAGTCAGTTCTTCGTTGACGATTTTGACAATCTGTTGAGCGGGTGTCAAAGATTTCAAGACCTCTTCGCCCAAAGCCTTTTCGCTGACTTTTGCCACAAAATCTTTGACAACAACAAAGTTGACGTCTGCTTCCAATAACGCGACGCGGATTTCTCTCATCGCTTGTTTGATTTCCAATTCCGTCAACTTTCCTTTATTGCGAAGTTTCGAGAATATGTGGTTCATTCTGTCACTTAAACTTTCAAACGTAGCCATTATTCGACAATCAACCTCCTTATTATTTCAGCGGTTTCGCGGACTGATGAGCAATCTTTGGCAATGGACAATTCATCAAGATGTTCAATGATTATTTTGTCGCGCTCACAAAGATGTAATTTTTCTTCAAAGTCCATCAAGGCCTTTTCGCCCTTTCTTACGGCGTCCAAAACTGCCTGCCTTGAAATTCCCTCGTTTTCGGCAATTTCGCCAAGCGATAAATCCTCATCGTAATGCACATGCAAAAAGCCGTTCTGACGCTCAGTCAAAAGGCTGCCGTAATAACATCTTAGAGTGGAAATTTCAAATCTATCCATTGCTGACAAGTTCCTTTGCTTTACAGATGTTACTTCTCACGCGCGCCTTTGTCAAGCATTTTTGATTAACATTACAAAATATTGTCATACAGAGATGATGTGTACCCTGTTCTTTACGTTTGCACCCAAATTGTCATACAGAGATGATGTGTACCCTGTTCTTTATGTTTGCACCCAAATTGTCATACAGAGATGATGTGTACCCTGTTCTTTATGTTTGC
>CAYIYN010000076.1:0-2558 GCA_964367645.1 uncultured Bacteroidaceae bacterium | reverse complement strand
ACCCAAATTGTCATACAGAGCAGACACCGTCTGCGAAGTATCGCCTTTGGATCTTTTCATTCCGCAAACGCGAGTTTGCGGTCTTCAACCTTTCTGCGGCGCATTCTTTTGCGGTGATTTCGTTCTTGCCGCCCTTGGTGCAAAACTGCGACCTTCGGGCTTATTCAGTCGGCTTTTGCCTCCTGACACGGCAAGCACTTCTCTCGCCACAAAATCTCTGCCCCTCGAAAGCAAATTGCGTGCTCTCAGAAAGAGATTGAATTTGCTTTTTTGGTCTTTGGTTCTCTTTTTGCCGGTGAATGAGTGAGTGCAGCCTCACTCGTTACGAAGGTCCGTACATAAGTCGCAACTAATCGCTGAAAACTTATACTCAAAATATTTGCAATTTGAAAAGGTATTTGTTATAATGCCTAAATGTCGGTGGATGCTGGTGTGGCTCAGTTGGTAGAGCGGTTCACTCGTAATGAACAGGTCGGCGGTCCGAATCCGCCCACCAGCTCCAAAAGCCTTGCTTTTTGCGAGGCTTTTTAGTTTCTTAGCCGTCTTCCGTTTGTCAAATACAACCGTTTTTGTATTGATAGCTTTGTTCTACTACACCTTGTGTGAATTCTAACGATTGCCGACGTATGCGATGCAATGGGATTCTTACAATGCAACGTGAATTACAACGTTTAAAAAAGCAAAACGGATAATAAAAAACAGCCCCCGATTGAGGGGCTGCGTTTTGTTAAGAGGTGGTGCTACTACTATAAACCTGCATTTGCAGGGTGGATATCGGCTACCCGCACAGTTTGTCTTCCACTGATATGATGAGGCCTGACATATGTGCTATATAAGGACGCGCCGTTCCTAGAAAAGTCTTGTGGTTCAAAGACATAGCACCACTCTGGCATCGGGCTGTCTTCCCGACAAATATATGCTAGCACAAATCCAAAAAAAAATCAACCCCCAATTTTTGAATGGGGGTTGATGTGCTTGTTTTCGCGGTTCTAACGCGGGGGTTTATTGACGGATGCAATTCTCGGCTGACGTTTATCCTTAACGTCTGCGTGTTTGCCACTTAGGATTGTTGAGCGGCGGCTTCTTACCAGAAGCAATACAGATATGCGCCGTCTTTATCTTTTTGCATAAGGTCGCAATCAGGAGCGTAATAGGTAAAGTATTCTTCGTAATTTTGGTCGGCGTACATTCTGCCCATACCTCTTGCGTTGGGGGCGTCCCAATGCTCGTACATGTTCCATTGCTTGAAATAACCGTTGTCCCAAAGTTGGAAGGTGACTTCGATATTCGTAAACGACGCCTCTTCGTCGTCGGCGCTTTGACTGTCTTTTACCGCCCAGTTTGTATCTGCCGCGGCGTAGGCTCCGTCGACGCTGTTGAGCACAACCTTTACTTCATAAAACTCCCCTTCTTCGTCATATTTGACGTATGCCTGTTTTATGGAATTGAAGAAATCGTCGCCGTCGGCATCGTAAAAGATGTGTTGGTCTGTTTTTTCATAACTTATAATTCTGCCTTCGATGTCAGCATAATCGTTGCAATCGCGGTATTGAGGTATATAAGTATTCTTTACGTCTGCTCCGAAGATAGCGTCAAATTTTGTGCCGTATATGTTGCCGATTGTGTCGTAATAGACGCTGCGATTTCCATAAAGAGTGTCGGCGCTCAAACTATCGATGCCTTTATAGCCTGCCATTGTATAAGGAATGGGGTTTTCCATTCTCGCACGGCGATCTAAAAGTTCCTCATTGTCATATTTTTTGCTCCAATCGGCGACTTTGTTGCCCTGTTCATCCTTTGTAAACTTACCCGTGTATTGATAATTAACGTTGTCGTCGCCTTGTTTGTAATAGCGTCTTTCCACCTGTGTCGGTGTGAATATCGCCATAATTGCGCCCAAGGCACCGGATGTTTTCTCCATATTGACGGCTTGAGAGCGCCATCTAAAGGCTTCGCCCGTCTTATTGTTTCTGATGTCGACAAGTTCAAAGTCCAATCCCACCGGACTGTCCGCAAAATACGACTTTGCCGTGCCTGTGGAATAATAGCCGGAGCAATCAGCCGTAAGCATGCCGATATTGCCTATTTCATAGAGTTGATATGCAAGTTCCAAAACAGCAGGTTCATTTGAAAGTTCGTTTGCGCCGGACGGTATGGGCAAGAATACCGTTCTTACGGATTCGGGGGTGTCTTTCTCAAACTTTGTTAAAACGCCTTCTTCATCGAACACGGGTGTCCAACCGGGCTTTTGATCACATCCCACAAAATATTTCATGGATACAATCGGATTATCATCGATTTCCCAGCAAAGGAAAGTGCCAAGCATTGCGATGCAGGTAAAAATTATCGCAAAAATCAAAGCAAATTGCCTGCCCATTATGTAATTGTACAGCGATTTTTGTGAAACAAGTTCCAGTTTTTCTGGGCGGACGTTGACTTTTCTTTGCAAGGAGTACGCCTGATTGTTTTTTTTGTCACCGCTACCCTCAATTTTGAGAGCGCCCGATTTGGAAATAAAAGAATCTTTATAACTCATAAATCCCTCTTAAGTTTTAATA
>CAYIYN010000075.1:0-6642 GCA_964367645.1 uncultured Bacteroidaceae bacterium | reverse complement strand
GTGCCCAAATGGTTAATTTCGCCGCTTTCGATTTTTCTAAGCCCCGCGATAGCCTCGCACAGCTCCTTTTGACCGCAGCCAGCAATGCCCGCAACGCCCAAAATTTCGCCGCCGCGGATATAAAAACTGACGTTGTTGATTGCCAAAGCGCCCTCGTCGTTTTTGATTGTTAAATCACGAATTTCAAGCAGAGGCACGTCGTGCTTAACTTCGGGACGGTCAATGTTTAGTTCGACTTTTTCGCCGACCATCATTTCCGTCAGCGATTTTGTCGTTGCGTCGTTTGTTTCGACGGTGCCGATATATTCCCCTTTTCTTAGGATTGCCACCCTATCCGAAACCGAAAGAACTTCTTGCAACTTGTGCGTGATTATAATGATTGACTTGCCGTCGTCACGCATATTGCGGATAACCTCGAAAAGTCTGTCGGACTCTTGAGGAGTAAGCACCGCGGTAGGCTCGTCAAGTATTAAAATGTCCGCTCCGCGATAAAGCACTTTGACAATTTCAAGGGTCTGCTTTTCGCTGACGGTCATGTTATAGACTTTTTTATAAGGATCAACTTTGAACCCGTAACGCTCGCAGATTGCGTTTATCTTTTGAGCCGACTGTTTGATGTTGAACTTGAAATTTTTTGGGTCAAGTCCCAAAACGATGTTTTCAACCGCGGTAAATACATCCACGAGTTTGAAATGTTGGTGAATCATACCGATATGGTTATCAAAAGCATCCTTAGGCGAGCGTATCGTCACCCTCTCGCCGTTTATAAAAATCTCACCGTTATCGGGAAAGTATATGCCGGCGAGCATATTCATAAGCGTCGTCTTTCCGCTGCCGTTTTCACCAAGCAGCGCAAGGATTTCGCCCCTTTTAACGTCCATAGTCACGTTGTTATTGGCAATTACCTTGCCAAAGGTTTTCGTGACGTTTTTAAATTGAATTGCATATTCCATAAAAGCAAATGTGGACATATTGTGTCCACTACAGTTTCTTACAAACCCTTTTTTGAGGGGACGCTTTTCGCGTCCCCTGCAAAAAATCAGTAAGTGTCTTATTCCTCAGCAAATATTTCAGAAATTCCGTCTATGCGAAGTTCAAAATAAGGTGCTGAACGAAGAGTTGATTCATTGAAGTAATATACATCGCCCTCTTTCACAATTGCTTCGGTATCGGGAGTGTATGAATCGTCAGGAATGACGTTTGCAAGGCTCGTTGTTATGTGATTACCGCTAACTGTGAAGTTTGCGCAATCAAATACTTTGAGCGTGCCGGCTTTGATTGCTGCAACTGCGGTGTCCACTGCTGTTTGAGTTCCTGCTACACAGGAGCTGCCAAGAGGAGTGATAGCAACTGCGTTGGTGTGATAGCCTTCTGCCCAATCGGTTGCAACTTCTTCACCTGCGAGCATTGCTTTGAACAGATATGTGTAATACACTGCCCAGTTATTTGCTGCAGAAGTAAGTGCGGCGTGAGGAGCGGCTTCAAGCATATCTACATTGTAGCCAACAGAGTACACGACTTTACCATCGTTATAGGCTTCTTCACAAGCGGTTGGAGCACCTTCAGAGTCTGCATGTTGTCCAATGATGACGCAACCCTTGTTGATAAAGGTTTTTGCGGTTTCTTTTTCAGCGTCGAAATCAAACCATTTGTTGGTGTATTGGACTTCCATTACAACGTTGGACACAACGGATTTGAGTCCAAGATAAAATGCGGTATATCCGGAAACGACTTCTGCATAAGGATAAGCGCCGACATAACCGATTTTGATATTGTCACCGTTGTATGCGTTGGGAGTTTGAGCCTTGGAGATGGTGCCTGCATCAAGAAGAGCCTGCAATTTCAAACCGGCAACGATACCGGATACGTAGCGGGATTCATAGACTTTGGTGAAAGCATTCTTCAAATTTGCTTTTCCGCTGGCTTTTGCAAGGTCGCCTGTCATTGAAACGATGGTGACGTTTGGATTGGCGTCGATAACGTCGTTAAGTTGGAACTGGTGTCCATAACTGTTGGTAAGAACAAGGGTTGCACCGGCGGCTATGGTTTCATTTGCGGCGGTGGCGCAGGCCGCATCTTCCGGAACGTCCTTTTTCCAGATGATTTTGACTGTCTTGCCAAGATCTGCTTTCACAGCGGCGACTGCTTCGTTGATGCCGTTCATATGTGCTTCGGTGTAACCTTCGGTTTCGTTACCGACCATGATTGCTCCGACGACTAGATCAGCGGTGTCATTGTCATCGTTGTTGCACGCAGCGAGGCTGATGCCCAGAGTTGCGACGAGTGCTACGGTGAGCACAAGTGCCAAAATTTTCTTCATAGATATCCTCCATTTTTTTGCCGTTAGGCATTTTCTTATTTTGTTTCAACAACCGATTTTCTACTCTTGTTTGGTTTTTGCGAATTTATGTTTTGGCTACCTGTCCAATGCAAAAAGCGCAATCACCTCTTCTATAAAAAACCGTTTATTTTTTTCTGAAAGTAAGACCGTCATCGGACATGCTTTCGACAATGGCAAGGCTTTCCACTCTGACGCCCTAGGCGCGCAGTTTATCACCGCCGCCCTGAAAACCTTTTTCTATCGCAACGGCACAGCCAACCAATGTCGCACCTGCCTGCTTTACAAGTGAAATAAGCCCGCGGAGCGCTTCTCCGTGAGCCAAAAAATCGTCGGTGATAAGAACGCGGTCGTTTGACGTAAGGTATTCTTTTTCAACGACAATTGTATTTGTGTTTTGATGAGTATAACTGGTGACTTCAGCGCTGTAAAGGTTGCTTGAAACGTTTGAGGTTTTAGTTTTCTTAGCAAAAAGCACCGGAACATGCAACTGCATTGCCGTGTAGCAAGCGATTGCGATTCCCGATGCTTCGATAGTTATTATTTTATTTACGTTGGTGTCGCGGTAGAGCGCGCCGATTTCCTTGCCTATTTCTTGAAGCAAACTGTCATCTATCAGATGATTGAGAAATCCGCCCACTTTCAGCACCTCTCCGGGATAGACTTTACCTTCCTTTAAGATGCGTTTCTCCAATAACTCCATAGCGCTCCTTGCCACTAGATTTTGTGGCTGGCGGGGAAGATAATCCCCTAGGTTGTGCTTTCTGCAATTATGTTGCTCATTTCCAACTTGTGATTTTATTATAACCAAAAGAAAAAAAGGTGTCAAACGAATTGACACCTCTTTTCGACAAAATATTTTTTAATTTTAAATTTTTCCAACCGCTTATAAACGTATATATTTATGACATCAAATAATCTTTGCATGCGTCTTCAAGTGCGCGGCAAAGGTTAAAACAGTCTTCAAGATTTTTCCCTCTGACTATAACGCCGTGATTGCCCAAGAAACACGCTTTGGCATCGCCGATTGCAGCGGCAACGTTTTTGACAAGACGGCCGGTGCCGGGCAGCGCGGATTTTGCACAGGGAATTTCTTCGCCCAAAATTTCGCGATATTTTTCGGGAACGGGCAGCGACTTGCACATGCACGACATAGCGCACCCGTAGAACGGATGAGTATGGACGGTGGCGGTGGTGTCTTCATTCGCGAGCAAAAGAGCCGCGTGAATACCCTTTTCGCTTGTGGGTTTATTTGAACCTGCCCACTCCATAGTATTCATATTGACAATCGCCATTTGCTCGGGCTTTAAAAGATTGTAATCGATGCCGGAGGGAGTCGCCATCATATATTCTTTGTCCAATTTCACCGCAATATTGCCCCAAGTGCCTTGCACGAGATTGTTTTCAAGCAGTTTGACGCCCGCATCTTTAATTTTTTGAGCTACGTCCTTCTGTTCGTCGGTGACGATGCTTGTAACTCTGTCTTCCGTGACAACTTTTTCGCCTCTTTCGGCGGCTTCCTGACTTTCAACGTTTTTCTTGGAATATTTAAGCTTGAAAACGACGTGCTCCAAAAACGCGTTCATTGCGGTGTGGGGTTTCGTTCCGCCTTTCTTTTCGGCAAGCAGATAGCAACTGGCTGCCTTATCAAGCACCAAAGCCGCGGTGTAAACTTCGTCCAAAGTACGTCCAACGACAAGCGCGCCGGCTTCGGGAAGGAACACAGCGTTTCTAAGTCCGCTCAAAGCAAGCATAATTTCGGCAGCGGTATTGTTTTTTGCACAGTGCACCGAAATGCCGTCGATTTGAGCCATATCGTCCAAAATCGGCGGAAGTGTAATCCTTTTCCTTGAAAAATCCAAAATGTTTTTGCTGTCGACGATTGCCGCCGCACCGATGTTTTTGTTGCGTCTTAACGCGCAAAACAATATGACCGCCGCCGCACGGAAGTTGCCTTCCAATTCGGCAAGCGTTTTGTCATTGACAAAAACCATATCTTCTTTGGATATGCCGTCAACAACCGAATACTCTTTTGTTATGCACATTCCACCTTCAGCGCGCACTGCAAGGTATCCGCATTCGGTAAATCCCTCATCAGCAAACATTTTTGCGTATTTTATGATGTTTAAAACTGTTTGATCGTTCATAGCTACTCCTTATGCCGAAGCAATCATTTCGGTTATAATCATATCCTGAAACTTAATGCTTTATCCAAAAGCAAGCCGAAACGCATACATCTCGGCTTGTATTTTGTTATTTTTTCTTTTTATAAAGGGGGCGAGTGCAGACTGTTACGTCTTTAAATACCTCTTCAAACTTGGCTAGCGCTCCGTCGATAACCTCGTCGGTGTCTGCCATAGAGGTATATAGTCTGCTGCCGGCAAGCGTCACAATTCCGTTAGCCATATATGCCGCGCCCATCTGTTCCATAGCGACCTTTCTGTCCATCATGTCGGGTTTCTTTTTCAGCATCGGAATGAGTGATTTCGCTATATTGAAAGAACTGAAATCGAAACTCATCGCTCCCGTGCATTCTAGGTGAACGATACTGCCTTGATTGTAGACAACGAAAGGAAGATTATATTTTTTGACCAGTGTTTTAAGCCCTGCCGCGAGTCTGTCGCCTGCTCTGCCCGCCACTGCGCAAGCGTCGTTCTTTTCGATTTCGCAAATTGCGAGATATCCTGCATAAGAAGAGAGGGGGTTGGCCGCAAGAGTGCCGCCGACATATGCTTTTTTGCCCAATCCGCCAACGCCTGCGGCCATCAGCGAAACGTATTCTTTCTTGCCGCCGACACCGCCTGCTGCCGGGTATCCGCCCGCAACGATTTTTCCAAAGACGGTAAGGTCCGGATACATATCTCTGCCTGTACCCTGTCTTGTAAATTTGACCACTTTTCCGTCTACGAGTTTCTTGTCCTTTATCATCCAAGGAACGTCCACACCGTCTTTCTTTACGGTAACGGGGGTGTCATCATACTTGAATCCGTATGATTCACCAAAGAAATAACCTGCCGCGCCGTGAATGCCCACTCTGAAACCGGTGACGACTTCGTCAAAGATGAACAGTGCGCCGTATTTCTTTGCCAGTATTCTCGCTTTGAGATTATAGTCAAGGTCAACGGGACGAGTTCCGCTTTCGGGACCGACGGGTTCAAATATTACCGCCGCCGTTCCGCCTCTGGTTTGGTTGAGTTTGAGCATGCCTTCAAGCATATTCAAATCGTTGGGACGAACTTCGTCGGTTGTCTTGTAGCAAGTGGAAGGAATGCCGTGGCTTTCTAAAAACTGACGGCTTCCGGGAATTTTGAGTCCGTAAACCATTTGATCTGACCAGCCGTGATACGCGCCGCCGATTTTGATAACTCTTTTCTTTTTGGTTGCGCAACGCGCCACGCGGATTGCCGCAAATACGGATTCAGTACCGCTGCCGAGCATACGGAACATTTCGCAGTTGGGCATAAGTTCGTTGATTTTCTTTGCAAGAAGAAGTTCGCCTTCGTGGAAAAGACCTGTAACCGGACCGCAAGTGTTGAGCAGTTCAAAAACTTTTTCTCTTACGGGTTTGTAGTTGCTTCCCAAAATTGTGGGGCCGCCTGCTTGCAAAAAGTCATAATATTTGTTGCCGTCGCGGTCGTAAAGATATGCGCCGTCGGCTTTTTCCATGCAAATCGGGAAGGGAAAGTTGAAAGCAAGATTGTGTTGAACTCCGCCGGGGATATACTTTTTTGCTTCCGTTGTAATCGCCTTTGATTGAGCACAGTTTGTATCAAAGTATTCAAGCACGTTTTTCAGTGCGCTGTCGGAAATACAATAAATGGGCGTTGATGTAAGTTCACCCAATTCTTTGTAGATGGTCTTTGCGTCTTGCCAACTGGATATTCCGTAACCGTTTGCCATAATTTTTCCTCCGTCAAACATTTTTTTTATCGTTTAATATTATATCAAAGCTTTTTCGGTGTGTAAATATTAAACTCAATTATATATCCATACAGAAATCTTATTATGATAGCAGTGCAACATAATTCAAAATGTGTTTAAAAAACAAATTATCCACCAAACAGCCGTCTGTTTTCTAAATTAGGTATTGATTTTTGAATATCCATAGTCTATACTAACATTGTTCCTGTCAAAACAGGATATTCGCATTTAGGAGGAACATTATGAACAAAGCCGATTTCATCAAGGCAGTAGCCGCAAAAGCAGACCTTAACTTCAAAGACGCAACCGCAGCAGTAGACGCGTACTCCGCTGTTGTAGCAGATGCACTCAAAAAAGGTGACAAAGTCGTCGTCATTGCTGGC
>CAYIYN010000074.1:0-6889 GCA_964367645.1 uncultured Bacteroidaceae bacterium | reverse complement strand
GTTTTCTATCTTCCGCTGTTGGGTATCCGCTTTTCGATTTTTCAAATTGCGGCTATCATTTTTCAATCTGCCACTTTGTTTGTATTCTTGTCGCTTTTTTAATGTTTAATTATATTCTTTCACTTTTTGAGTTTATCCAAAATTGCTTTTGCGGCTTTTTTGCCGGCGCCCATAGCAAGAATTACCGTTGCCGCGCCTGTCATAGCGTCACCGCCTGTATATACTCTGTCAATGTTTGTTGCACCGTTTTCGTCTGCCAAAATCGTGCCTTTTGGTGAAGTCGAAAGCGCGGGATAACTGTTTTTGATAATCGGGTTGGGTGTTGTTCCGAGTGCCACAATAACCTCGTCACATTCAATATCAAACTCGCTGTTTGGAATTTCCACAGGGCTGCGTCTTCCGCTTGCGTCAGGCTCTCCCAGTTGCATTTGAATGCACTTTATGCCAATAACATGCCCGTTTTCTCCCAAAATCTCAACGGGATTTGTGAGCAGTTTCAGTGCGATTCCTTCTTCTTCCGCGTGTTCGATTTCTTCGGCTCTGGCAGGCATTTCCACACGAGAGCGACGGTATACAAGCGTCACGTTTGCGCCCAATCTGCGCGCCGTTCTGGCTGCGTCCATTGCCACGTTTCCTGCGCCCACCACCACGACGTTATTTCCGTGCTGAACGGGAGTAATCGCGTCGACGATATATGCTTTCATAAGGTTGACTCTTGTCAGATATTCGTTTGCGGAACTGACTCCGCAAAGATTTTCGCCTTTTATTTTCAAAAACAACGGCAACCCTGCGCCGCTACCGATAAACACTGCGTCAAAATCATTTAGGAGTTCGTCAATAAAGACGGTTTTCCCGACAACCATATTACGCTCGATTTTAACACCGATTTCCTTTAACGCGTCGATTTCTTTTTGAACAAGGTCTTTTGGCAGACGAAACTCGGGTATGCCGTACACAAGCACGCCGCCCGCTTTGTGCAAAGCCTCGAAAACGGTGACCTCAACGCCTGCCTTTGCCAAATCCGCCGCGCAAGACAGCCCCGCCGGACCACTGCCGACAACGGCTACTTTTGAGCAGTTGGGTGCGTTTACAGAGCGTTTTGTGCCCTTTTTCAACGCGTAATCCGCAACGTATCTTTCAAGATAGCCTATCCCAACGGAACCACCCAGTTTTTCGCGGCGCACGCAATACTTTTCGCATTGACTTTCCTGCGGACACACCCTTCCGCAAACCGACGGCAAATTGTTGTCGTCCAATAAAATTTCCGCCGCGCCGTCCATATCGCCGTCTTTGACCTTTGATATAAACATAGGAATGCGAACACCTACGGGGCAACCCTGCATACAAGGCGCGTTTTTGCAGTTTAGACAACGTTCTGCCTCGGTTTTTGCTAGTTTCGGCGTATATCCAAGAGCAACTTCGTCCCAGTTGCAAATTCTTATATCCGCGCATTGTGTGGGCATGGGATTTCTAACCGATTTGTCCATCGTTTGCCCCCCTTAACTTGCATTTGTGTTCCTCTTCTTGTGCCTTATAGATGCCCGAGCGCGCTATCGCTTCGTCAAAATCCACTGCGTGACCGTCAAATTCCGGCCCGTCGATACAAGCATACTTCGTCTTTCCGCCGACACTTAGGCGACAGCAACCGCACATTCCCGTGCCGTCAACCATAAGCGAATTCATGCTGACAACGGTTTTTATGCCGAGTTCTTTTGTGAGTTTGCAAACAAATTTCATCATAGGGAGAGGACCGACGGCGAAAACGCAGTCATAATGCTTTCCGCTATCCACAAGTTCTTTTATCATATCCGTAACAAAACCCTTTTTGCCGCTGCTGCCGTCGTCGGTTATAAGATAAAGATTGTCACAATTTTCCTTGAACTGCGGCACGTACATCAAAAGTGATTCATTTCTAGCGCCAACAACGACGTCAACGCTCTTGTTCTCGGATTTAAGTTGTTTTGCCTGAGGATAGATAACCGCGGAGCCTATGCCACCGCCCACCAAAAGCACATTTTTAAATTCACTTAAATCTGTTGCGTTGCCAAGCGGCCCCACCAAATCGGCAAGAGCCTCACCCTCATTCATACTCGCAAGTTTCATCGTTGTATAGCCGACTTCTTGAACGAGAATCGACACTGTGCCGTTTTTTCTGTCGTAATCGCAGATAGTGAATGGGACTCTCTCGCCGTCGCGGTCAATGCGCAAAATGATAAACTGACCCGCAAGACAATGCTTTGACACGGCAGGTGCGAATATAACGTATTCGTTGACGTTTGAAGCAAGTTTTTTCTTGGAAATTAATGTGTAGTTTTCCATCTTTTTGTTGTTTTGTATCCTTTTGGGCATTGTTGCCCTTTTATCATTATGCCGTTGTTTTTATTTGACGCTGTTTTTGTAATACTTGCACATATTTTGAAGTTCACATTCATTGCATAGCGGCGACTGCGCCTTGCAGATATATCTGCCGTGGAAAATAAGCAGATGATGTAATGCCGTCCACTTGTCCTCGTCAAATACCGCCATAAGCGCAAATTCGGTTTTTTCGGGAGTTGGCTCGTCGCAAAGACCGATTCTGTTTGCGACTCTAAATACGTGCGTGTCAACGGCAAGAGCGTTGCCGCCGTAAGCCACAGCGTATACCACGTTTGCGGTTTTACGCCCAACTCCGCTGAGTTTCATAAGCGACTCGCGATCTGATGGCACTCCGCCGAGAGCGGCAACACTTGCAGACATCTCTTTTATGGCCTTTGCTTTATTGTGATAAAAGCCGCACGAATGTATCCTCTCTTCAAGTTCTTTGGTGGGCATACGGTCAAAATCTTCGGGCGTTGACGCAATCTTAAACAGTTGCTCCGTGACCATATTGACGCGTTTGTCGGTGCACTGAGCGGACAAGATTACTGCAACAAGCAACTCAAAAGGTGTGCCGAAATTAAGTTCGCATTTGGCGTTTGGGTGCATTTTTTGGAGCAGATTTAACACTAAGGCGTTTTCGTTTGTCATAATGCATCATTTTATCACAACGTAGTCAAAAGTGCAATATCGTGCGCGCGTTTGTTTGACTGTTTGCAAATTACGTGCGCCGTATAAAATTTTGAAGCCTCAATAACAGCCGCAAAAAAACTGACATATTCAAATTTCAACAAAAGCCTCACGCACAAACATTGGTGCGCGAGGCCCGTATAACCGTCATCGGTAATATTGTAGGTTTTTCTACATCAGAATGGCTCTGCCATTATCGTCGAGATAGAACAAACCGGCAGCGGAGGAATAGTTGCTTCTTGAAAGGACGGTTTTTGTTTGCGGCAAGTCGCGCGATAGCAACTTCACCGATAAACCGCAGCCGATTCCCGCCGATGACGGCGTGTTGATGAGTTTTGCGGGAATGCGGTATCCTTTCAATTCTTCATAGAAACGGACAGCGTCCGACCGTGAGCGGAACGCGACAAAAAATTCTCTCATATCTCCTCCCTATATGTATCCGCTTCACAGTATACTCTATTTTATATGTCGCTTACGTGTTACATAAGACCGTCCGACACTAAAAATTGACCAAAATTTCCGCAATAATTTTGTGTTTCAAATCACCGTTTCAAACAAGATATTCAAAAATTGCATCGTTTTGACGTTTCAAATTTGGAAAAATCACGCTCGGTTTTTACCCATCGATGTTTAATCTGACGGCTTTTACACTGACAGCGTTGTGGTCGCCGCTCATATAATGTCTTATGAGAGAAATTTATTTTGACAACGCGGCTACGTCGCGCTACAAACCCGACGGAGTTTTTGAGGAGATAGAATACAGCCTTCTGCACTCCGCCAACAGCGGTCGCAGCGGACATAAGGACGCCGTTGATGCTGCAATCAAGATTGAAAATTGCCGCGCTTATCTACTTGAAAAACTGGGCGGCAAAAACTGCAATCTCGTTTTTACGAAAAACTGCACCGAGGCATTAAACCTTGCGATTTTCGGTTATATTAAGCGCGGAATGAGAGTGGTTACAACTGCAAACGAACACAACAGCGTGCTTCGTCCTCTTTTTAAACTTTTCAAAGACGGAGAAATCGAACTGTCCATTGTCGAACAAGAAGACGACGGCACCGTTTCTATGAAAGGATTGAAAAAAGCGCTCACAACCGCCGATTTGTGTGTTGTCGGCGCGGTTTCAAACGTCACGGGAGCGAGGGTTGACCTGTTTTTAGTCAGCGAGATGTGCAAATCTAACGGCACAAAACTGATAGTAGACGGTGCACAAGGTGTGCCCATAATTGAAATCAGCGCGGAGAAAACAGGCATTGATATGCTGGCAGTACCCGGGCATAAAGGGCTGCACGGCGTACAGGGCACGGGGTTTTTGATGTTTGACAAAAGCATTAAGTTGTCACCGATGATGTATGGAGGAACGGGAACGCGTTCAAACAGCGTAACCCCGCCCACAGAAGCTCCGGAAAGTTATGAGGCGGGGACGCAGTTTAGCGGAGGCATAGCCGCTCTTTACGAAGGTGCAAAGTGGTCATATGATAACAAACAAAAAAACGCCGAAAAAATAAAGCGGCTGGGCGAAGAAGTGCGTGAGTTCCTTATAACTTTGAACGCCGAGGTCTACACAAACGACGTCACGGCGGGAGTCATATCGTTCAATCTCACAAACTCAGACAGCGGGACTATCGCCGACGCATATTCCGAAAATTTGGTGGCAGTAAGAGGCGGATTGCACTGCGCGCCTTTAACTCACAAATTTTTGGGCACATCGGAGCGCGGAGCGGTTAGAGTGAGTTTGGGAGCAGATAATATTGAGCGCGACGTTTACGATTTTATCGCCAGAACCGAAAAAATTTTATCGAAACTGACTTAGGCGCAGATATTTTTTGTATACAATTACAAAAAATTTGCTCATCGGCACAAACCGATGAGCATAATATTTTCATTCAAATTTTCAAAAGTCTATTGCGTTTCTACAATCTAACCGGTTTAATTGAAGTTTTACAACTGCAATATATTCATTCCTTTCACTTTTTTACACGCGGCGATTATTGTGGATTTGCAAAGTGCGGGCGATAAATTTTTATACTTTTGATGAAGCAAACAACATGCTCCCGCAACATACGGAGCCGACACCGAAGTGCCGGTCATAACAGTATGAGTACCGCCTGCGTCAATGCCTTTTACGCCAATGCCAATCGAATATACGTCCGGACGGCGTACACCTTGATAGATGCCCGTTGACGAAAACTCCGCCACGCTACCGTCGGAATCGCACGCGCCTACGGATATGACCGCAGGACTGACAGCCGGCGATTTGATTGAGTTTTTCCCGCTGTTTCCTGCCGAGCAAACAACGGTTAATCCGCTTTTTACAAGCATTTCCGCGCCAAGTTTCAGTGGGTCTGCGCTTTCTGACGGATCCGCACCGAAACTCATACATGCCACTTTTATGCCATACTTTCTGTGATTGTCAAACAGCCATTGCATGCCGTCGAGGATTTTGAAAGTCCCAGTTTGTCCGCTTGAGCCGATTGCTTTTATACCCACAATCTCCGCCCTTGGCGCTATGCCGACAATGCCTTCGCCCGATAACATTCCGTTTCCGCACGCTACTCCCGCGACAAAAGTTCCGTGCCCGTTGTCGTCGTAGGGATATTCTTTTGAACCAACGACGTCGTAAAAGCCTTTTATTCTGTTTTTGGGCATAGAAATGTCAATGTGCGGAGCGACGCCCGTGTCAACGACGCAAAGCGTAACGCCCTCACCGTTCAGTTGTTTATCAACGGAGTAAGATTCGATAATCTGCGTTCTTATATCATTGATTTTTTCGGCATCTAATGCGGTATTTCCATCAAGCGTCATAACTCTGCCCTGTGCAAAAACGTGCTCCACTTCGCTCATTTTCGACAGCCTTTCGACGACGTTTATGTCGCATTCCACAACAACTGAACGGATAAATGGATAAGTCGCACAAACGGGAAAAGAATTTTCGATTGCGTTCAGATGTAAAAGATTTTTTACGCGAACCAATGCCTTTGTTTTTTCTTGGACGGCGAGAATGTCAACGAGTCCTAAATCAACGTTTTTCATAGTTTGCCGTCCTCAGTAATTTTGCCATTATGTAACTCACTTCCGCTCCCGCGAATTCAATATCGCCGAATCGATTTCTTGATGAATGTCTTGAATAGTCATCGTACTGACGTCGCGTTGAGCTTACGTCACTGTTGTTTTCATAATTGCCGCGAGGGGTTTTTAAGTCGTTATTTTGCTCGTCCGAGCAAGTTTTTTCGTTTACTTCGCAGTTTTGTACTGAGCTTTTTCCGTCCGATGACGGTTTGTTTGCACCTTTTGTGCCAAGCAGCGACATCAACATCGGCAAAACGGATAGCATATTGTTTGCACCGCCCCCGTTGCCATTGTTATTTGCACCGCCACCGTTGCCATTGTTATTTGCACCGCCACCGTTGCCATTGTTATTGAAGCCGCCCGCTGCGTTTCCGTTCATGCCCGACACGAGTTTCATGAGCGTTTCCAACATAGCACCGTTTTGCGGCATACCGCCGCCCGCACCGGAATTTGGGTTTTTGCCGCCCATCATGCCGGCGAGCATCGATAAAGTATTTATGTCAAAGTTCATCTCCCACCTGCACCTTCAATATATGACCGCATATTATGGACGTGACGGAGGAAATATGAATTTTTGGGAAAGGGACAATTCCGATTACGGAAAAAAGGATAATTTCAAGAACTCCAACCAAAACAATGGCGGTTGGGGCGGAAACGGAGCAAACAGCGGCGAAAGGACGAGCGGCAATGGCAACCGAAACGGGAACAAAGGCGCAAACGGCTATGACGGCAACGGAGCAAATCCAAATTGTCAAAGCGGCAATAACTCAAAGG
>CAYIYN010000073.1:0-6961 GCA_964367645.1 uncultured Bacteroidaceae bacterium | reverse complement strand
TTGATGGAACATCCGGCAGTGCTTGAATGTGCGATAACCGGAGTTCCCGACCCCGTGAGAGGACAGATTGTCAAAGCGACAATCGTGTTAGCGAAAGGCTACACCGCATCTGAAGAATTGAAAAAGGAGTTGCAAAACTACGTTAAACAAGTGACAGCCCCTTATAAATACCCGCGTATTATCGATTTTGTAGCTGAAATGCCGAAAACCATAAGCGGCAAAATCCGTCGCGTCGAAATCCGCGAGAAGGACGAGAACAAATAAATCTACATAAACAGCAGGTTGATTCTGTTGACCCAAAAGCCTTATATGATGCGGGGTTTTTTGTTGTCGAATTTGTTAAAAACTTATTCCGTTTCGCTTTTTTTATTTATTGCTAAAATAATACAAGAACTCTCTCAACTCAACATTTTTTGACTTTTTATTTCATTTTTTTACTACTTTGGCTATATGCTTATCAGTTGTTTGACCTTGTTTACAGAGTTATAATGTAGAAAAAAGGAGGAATAGCGCAGTGAACCACGAAAAACCGGATAATCTTATGTACGAATTCATGCTTACAAAAATCGGCGATTATGTAGCAACAGAAATTGAAGAAGTAGCCACTGTAAATTATTTGGACAAAGAGATGGGTTATATGTTTGTTATCAATACCAACGACGGTAAAGAAATGATTTTATCTCTGATTTAAAATTGTCTGTTACTCATTTTGCGTCATTTGATATTGAATATTAAAAGACTCACAATCAATGCCATGAGCCTTTGCAATCAAAAATCCAAATTATCTATTCAAAATGCTTTATGCAAATGCGTAGTAAATCGCGCTTATGGCTTTTTCATAATCGAATGTATCGACTCCGATTATAATATTGAGTTCCGACGAGCCTTGGTCAATCATTCTTATGTTGATATGCGCGTTTGCAAGTGCCTCAAAAATCGCCGCGGCTGTACCTTGACGGGAAGCCATATTGTGACCGACGGTGGCAATAAGCGATAATCCGCTGTGGATTTCCACGTTGTCTGCTTGAACCGTATCGCTAATTTTGTTGACTAATTTTTGCATTTTTCCGCTCAAGTATTCATCGCGTATAACGACGGAAAGCGTATCGATGCCGCTAGGCATATGCTCAAAGGAAATGCCTTCCAATTCCAACACGCTAAGCACTTTCCTGCCGAAACCGATTTCGCTGTTCATCATATCTTTTTCGATATTGACGATGGTAAAACCTTTCTTGCCGGCTATGCCGGTGATTATCTTATTGTCGCGCGGCAAACGGTTTGACGGCACAATCATCGTACCTTTGTTTTGCGGATTGAAAGTGTTTTTGATATGGATTGGTATGCCTACGCTTCTGACTGGAAAAATGCTTTCGGGATGCAAAACCTCAGCGCCCATATAAGCAAGTTCTCTAAGTTCTCGATAGCTCAAAAAATCAATTTTCGTCGGACTGTCTACTATGCGGGGGTCGGCAACCAAAAATCCGTCGACGTCCGTCCAGTTTTCATATACGTCCGCATTTGCCGCACGCGCAACGATTGCGCCCGAAATATCCGAACCGCCTCTTGAAAAGGTTTTTACTCTGCCGTCGTTATCCGAGCCGTAAAATCCCGGCAACACCGCATAGGCGACTTTGGCTAGTTTTGCGCGCAAAAGGTCAAGGGTATAATCCAGTTGCAACTCCCCTTTTTCATTAAATTTTATGAGTTCTTGGGTGTCGATAAATTCAAATCCGAGTTTTGCCGCAAGCAGTTTTGCGCTCAAATATTCTCCGCGTGAGGCTGCGTAGTCGGCAGAATTAGAATTTAATATTCCCTCTTTTATCGTAGCCAGTTCGTCAGTGATACCGACATTGACCTCAAGTTCACTCTCGATAGTTAAAAATCGTTTTTCTATAACGGCAAAAGTTTCGTCAATATTTCCCGTTTCTTTGGCTTCTTTGTAGCAAGCATAAAGTGCGTCTGTCACTTTTATGTCGCATACGTCGCGTTTGCCGGGTGCCGACACAACCACAAACTTTCTGTTTGGGTCCATTTGGACGTCGCTGACCACTTTCATTATTGTTGCTGAATTTGCCATCGACGTTCCGCCGAATTTGCATACTATCATTTTTGTATCCTCAAATTGTATTTTAAGCAAATAGGCATGCTTTGCGCCTTGTCGCTATTTTATCCTATGACATTCGTAGTAATATCGTTTTTCTTCGGCCTCGCCCATGCTGAACGCTTTGCGGCACAGATTGCCGTGCGCCAAGACGTATCCGAACAATTTGTCTTTTTCAATCTTGGGCATAATTATGGCAATGCCGTCGTTTTGCTCTGCAATTTTTTTAAGATTTTCATATCCGTGAATGTAGTCCACGCTGCCGCCGTATTTTTGGATATAACCGTCAATGGCTGCTTGAATTTCCGCAATACACTCCGCGTTGTTTGTGTTGCATGAAATTACGTATTGCATCGAATTGCTAAACAGAGTGAGTTTCCCCTCACCTTTCAAACAGTCGCTTAAATATGCGACAAATTCGCCTTCATCAACCCCAAAAACAAATCTATGGATAGGCTCGAACACGATACCCTCATCATGCAGGTTTTCAAGTTCGCAAAGCGCAAAGCGTGCAGGGTGAGTTTTTTTCTCTTCTTCGGACAGTGATTTTTTGACGTTGTCCCAATGTGCTTGAGCCGTCGCTAACGAGTGATTTCCGTCACCGACAGCAAACAAAAATTCATTGTTTTGTCCATAATATTTTTTCATGTCATTTTCATAAACGGCAAGTTTATTCATCACATCGGCTTTATTAACCCTGTATCCTGTCAAATGACCGCCATTCATATTTAGGTCAAAATCGTAAAGTTTTTCAAGATTATCGCGATTTTTATACATCGGTTCAATGACGCGTTTTTGTCTGTCGTCCATAACGACGAGTATGTGCGGCGACTCTAAAAGTGCGTCGGTGCGGATTTTAAGACGAGGAGGAATTCTATTTAAAACAACGCCCTCCGTTGAGCGAAGCGGAACGTTTGTGGGGTGGACGTAACCGTAGTCTTCTAGGTCAACCGCAACAATAAGTCCCAAACGTGAAAGACCGTATGAAGTGTCGCGTTTGACCAAAATAAAACTGTCTTTCAAGGTTTCAAACACGTCGCCATTTATATATTCTTCCATCACTTCGTTTATCTTTTTTATGCGCTCGTCTGCGTCTTTATCGCTTAGATAAACTTCCGGAAAAATCAATTTAAGCGTGCTCGGTGCGTCGCCTATGCAATCGTTCAATTCCTTCCAATAATCTCTTTGTGAGGTAAACTGGTCGCAAGAAACCACCGCCCACTTTTCTGGCTCACAAACTTTTGGCAAGAGGATATCCACGCAATTTATAGTTTTCATTTTCCGAATATTCCTTTGTGCTTTTTCTCTTGTTTAGCCTCACGGCGCGCTATGGCGGCAACGGATATGCCGTAGGCTTCTTCGATATCGTCTTTGAGTTTATCCATAGTCATATAGCGTTTGATTTCTCCGCGTTTGACCACTGAAATTATGCCTGTTTCTTCCGACACAACGATGCTCAAAACGCTCGTGTCTTCGGTTACGCCGATTGCTGCGCGGTGACGGGTTCCCATATCTTTGTTGACGTTGCGTTGAGTGAGCGGCAAAAAGCAGCCGGCTGCGACGACTTTGTTGCCTCTGACGATTACCGCTCCGTCGTGCAAAGGCGATTTGGTGTTGAAAATGCTTTCGAGCAGCGGCGCCGACAGTGTGGCTCCAAGAGCCGTGCCCGACTCTAATATCGTGCCGTGAATGTCACCGCCGGAGTCGATTATTATGATTGCGCCAATGTCCTGTTTTGCCATGTCTTGGCATGCAGTAAGGATTTCAGTGGTAGCGTCGCGCAGTTCGTCGTCGCTGTTTAAGTTGTCATTAAAAATGGACAGCCCGCGTGAATTTCCTATCTTTTGGAAAATCGACTTTAAATCGGATTGATAAACTACCGAACTTACGACAATGCAAAGTATCATTGCATAATGCAGAATATAGCGTGAAACGGTGAGTATCTCATAATCGTATAGTTGCGACAACACTTGCACGAGGATTTCAATCAGCATCACCGATACCAACAGACACAGCACACGCATATTTCTCTTGTATACAAAAAATGCGATGAGGACGGTGAGCATCGTCATACAAACTGCCAAATCAATCAATGCATAGAGATTTAGGTTTTGTACCCATTCAATAAAATTGTAGTTCATAAGCACCTCATACCGTTCCTAAACTAAATATCAAAATCCTCAAATATTTTGTCGTCGGCGGTGGATTTTCCATCATTGTCGTGACCTTGAAAATCTTCGCCGAAAGGGTTGTCATACGGAATATTATGATTGTTATTTTCGTTTTCCATCGGCTCATAAGCAAGTGCCTTTCTGCGAAGCACAGCGCTCAATAATATAGTTGCGATTATATATGCGCCCAGCACTCCGAGCGCGACATAGGAAGCGATAACGGCATTTTCATTTGCCGACGTAAAGTTGTAACCAGCCTGTTCAAGCGTCTTTCCGAAGGTGTCATAAAAAGCCGTTCCTTCGGCAATCAAGAGATATACAACGCAAGGCACAGCTGTGTGCAAACCTTGGAAGAGCAGATACACCGTAGAATAGAGGCTGAAAACCTCGTAACTCTGTTTAGGATTCATATACTTTGGCACAAGCACGGTAAAATACATAATGTAAAGTGCCGCTGAAAGAACCGTCACGTCAAGGAGAACAGATGTGTAAGAATATACTGCTCCGTTTACAAGCGCAAATATTTCCACAAAGCCCATTACTATTCTTGCCGCCGCCGTGAACATCATCGTAATATAGATAAAATCGTTGCGGCCGATAAATCTATAACCGCGCCGCCATGCCATTGACCATAAAATCGAAGCGCAACAGTAGCACAGCCAAGCAGGCAAAAGCGCGTTCAAAAACAAATTCCCCAAGACGCTGAGCATCACGCTTGCCGCCGAAATATCCGTCATAGACATATAAGAGTCAATAATTTGATAGGCAAAACGGAAAATCGACGCCAGTAATAGCGCCGCCCAAATAGCAGGATAATACTTTTGGTTGAGTCTGTCTTTTATCATAGGATTATTTTCAGCATCTTTCGTTCGGTGTTAATTTTTTGTTTTTTTCTGTTTGCATAGCATGCGTCAAAATTCAAATGTTCAGCAAAGACAAAACCGCTTCGTGAACTGCCTCCTCATCGCCGCGCTGCCCGCTGAAGATATCGTATTGCAACTGATGCAAAAAATCCACACAGCGTTTAAGCCTGGTCTGCGAATAATTTTTTGACACCTTCTTCAAAAAAAACAACGCGCCTTTGGAAATGCCGAGCATATTTGCAAGAGCCAGTTCGTCATCGTTTTTGTGGAGTTCTGCGTGCAACATTTTGCGATACTGCATGTAGAGCAACTGCAAAATGGTATATGGTTTTGTGCCCTGTTTTTTGAATACGTCCAGCACTTTCAATGCTTTGTCCGCCTGCTTTTCGCTGACAGCTCCGGTGAGCTCATAAACGGCGTAGTCAAGGTTTGGCACCACCATTTCTTCAACGTCGCAAACCGTTATTTCGCCGTCTGAATACGCTTTTAATTTTTGCACTTCGCTGCAAATTCTTGACATATCGTTTTGAGTTCTTTCGGCAAGAGAAGTCATAGCTTGACGCGAAATGGTACGCTTCGGCGGATTTTCCAAAATGATTTCCACTTCAAGAGCGATAGAATTTAGGTCCAATTTGTCGCAGTCCACATATTGCAACTGCTTATATTTTGCGCAAATGTTGCGCCCCTCAACCCCGTCAAAAACGAGCAATAAAATAGAGGTTGGATTGGGCGAATTTAGATAGCGAAGCAGTATATCTCTGTCCACGTCGGAAGGCTTTGACATATCCGGCACGACAACGAGTTTATGCTCATCGAACACGGGAAACACGGATAGAGCGTCCACAATTTCGTTTGCTCCGTCTGCTTGGGACACTATGGATAGATTGAAATCCGCATATTCGGGATTTACAAGCGACTTAAATGTCTGCAGCGCACGTTGCTTTAGATACGCATCGTCGCCGCCTATGACGTAACACAGGGCAAAGCCCTCGCTATTCGCCTTGTTTATGTGTTGTTTTAATTCAGTATATTTCACAACACTTCTCCACTTTATTTGTAGTTAATGATAACATAAACACACTATATGTGTAAAGATAATTGTGTAAATATAATTATTAGCGCAACTCCGTGGGAATTGCGCTAATTACAGTTAAATTTGGTTTTTTAAAATGCTTATAAAATTTTTGAAAGGAACTCTTTCAGACGCGGATGCTGCGGGTTTGAAAAAAATTCTTCGGGGGTATTTTGCTCCAAAATTTTGCCTTCCGCCATAAACATAATGCGGGTTGCAACTTCCTTTGCGAAATTCATCTCGTGAGTGACGATGACCATCGTCATGCCTTCGTCAGCGACTTGCTTAATCAGGTCCAAAACCTCACCCACCATTTCGGGATCAAGGGCGGAAGTAGGCTCGTCAAAAAGCATGACTTTGGGGTTCATAGCAAGCGATCTGGCAATAGCCACACGCTGTTTCTGTCCTCCGGACAGAGTGCTTGGATATTTGTCCGCTTTATCTTCGAGTCCAATACGTTTTAGCAGGCGCACGGCATTCTCTTCCGCGGCGGCTTTGACCGCTTTGACGCTTTCAAATTCCGACTTGACAATCTCTCTTTGCTCAGCGTGAACGGTGTGTGAAAGTTTGCGCTCTTTCGCCTCGATTTTGGAAGTGATTTTCAGTTTCTTCTTCGTTAAATCGCTGTCATACGTAACAAAGTTTTTGCCTGCGCTCTCCTCAATTTTTTTGGTCTTTTCCCAGGCTTCGTTAATTGGCGCAAGTTCTTCGATTAGGGAAGCGATTTCGCTTTCCAGTCCGGAGCGTTTTACGT
>CAYIYN010000072.1:0-7050 GCA_964367645.1 uncultured Bacteroidaceae bacterium | reverse complement strand
AATATTCGCAATTAGTTTCCCGTTTTTCATATTTCAATCTCTTTTTATTACATCCAACTTTCTTCGCTAATTATTTATTTGATTTTTTTCATATTATAACACAAAAAAACGCATATTAAATTATTATTTGATAATTAATCACTTTTTAGTTGACGGAATTTGATTTCTGCTCTACATTTATCTAAAATCGGGGGATTTGACAATTTTCCGATTTTTTTTATAGCGATTTTACAGGAGGTAAGAAAATGATAAAAACTCAGAAATTCAGATGGGTACCTGTTGTGGCTTCTGTTGCTATTCAAATATGCTTGGGTACGGCATATATTTGGAGCGTTTTTCAAAACGGAATAGCCGAAGGATTATTTGGCGGCGATAATACCAAAGCGAGCCTGGCTTTTTCACTTTTACTTGCCACACTATCGCTAGGATCAACATTGTCGGGAGTGCTGCAAAAATGGTTTAAAATCAGAACCATTATAATTGCCGGCGGAATTGTTTTGGGATTGGGCTTTATCTCTGCATCTTTTGTCAAACCCTCTGCCGCTTGGCTCCTTTGGGTGACATACGGTGTGATGGGTGGTATCGGCATGGGTCTGACTTATTCCACCACCATAGCAGTTTCGCAAAAATGGTATCCGGACAAAAGAGGTTTGATTACGGGAATCATTGTGGCATCGTTAGGTCTTGGCGGCGTTATCTTTACCCCTGTGGTAGAGGCGCTTATTAAAACGTTTTCAAACGGCGTTCCGGGGAGCGGAGAAATGAAATCTTTTTTAATTCTCGGTTGCATTTTCCTTGCGGTTTGCACAACAGGCGGTTTCTTTGTAATGGACCCTCCAAAGGACTACAAACCGGCAGGCTGGGAACCCAAACCCAATCCTTCGATTTCACATATTAACCTAACGCCGAAAGAACTGTTTAAGTCTTACCAGTTTTATCTTATCATATTTTCCTTCTTCCTTGCTTGCATGGGCGGACTAATGATGATTAACTTCGCAAAACCCATCGCAATTGCAAAGGGTATGGCTCAAGCTGCTGCAATCGGTGTTATTGTCATATCACTCTTCAATGCTATTGGAAGACTGTTTTGGGGGTGGATATCCGACAAACTCGGACGCAAAACGACCATTATTATCTTGCTTTGCGGCACGGCTGTTATGTCGCTGTTTGTCAACCTCGCCAACGGTTATTGGATATTCGTCCTTATCGGCCTTATAGGTTTTTTCTACGGCGGTTTCTTAAGCAATTATCCCGCGCTGACGGCAGACTACTTCGGCCCCAAATACGTTGCTTTAAATTATGGCATTGTCCTACTCGGCTTTGGAGTGGGCGCCGTTGTATCAACTTATATTGCGGGCTACTTCAAAAACCTTGCGGCAAGCGATATTGGCAAAATGTTCCCCGCTTTTATAATTGCTTCGGCAGCGGCGGCGGTTGCCATTTTGCTGATTTGTTTCCTAAAACCTATCAAAGCAAAAGATACGTGTGCAGAAGTAAAAACAGAAATTGCACCTGAAATCAATGAATATACCGCAGATGAGGCAACGGATAATGCACTCGTAACAGAGGACGCTCAATCAAAAGATGCCTAAGCATTTTCCTCGTCTATCGCAACAATAACAGCAATACCAGTTGCTTTTTGATAACTAAATTTAATATTGAAAAGCCCGCCGAAAGACGGGCTTTAATATTTGGCTGTTGTAATAATATATAAGGCCGCAAGGCAAAGGAAAATTTACTCACATCGGTTGAGTAAATGACCGCTGAATTTTTGCCTTACTGTTCCGCTACAAAATACACGCGCTTTATTTTTTGTTCCGAAAGCGGTCGGTCGTTTCGATCGGTGCGCACGGCGGATATTTTATCCACTGTTTCAATACCCTCGACAACGGCCCCAAACGCGGCATATTGGCTGTCCAAAAACTTTGCGTCTGCGTGGCAGATAAAAAACTGCGACGACGCGGAATTATAGTCTTGCGCACGCGCCATTGAAATAACGCCTCTGAGGTGAGATAACTTGTTGTTAACCCCGTTGACGGCAAATTCCCCTTTAACGTATTCTTTGCTGCCGCCGCAACCTGTACCCTGAGGATCGCCGCCTTGAATCATAAATCCGCTGATAACACGGTGGAATATCAAACCGTTGTAAAATCCCTGTCCTACCAACTTTTTAAAGTTCGCCACGGTGAGCGGCGCGTTTTTTTCATCAAGTTTGACAATGATACCGTCGCCGTTTTCCATTTCGATTTTTACAAAATCAGTTGCATTTTTGCTTTCAATAAAACTCATGATAACTCCTTTGACGCTATCGCTCTTTAATCATCACGTTTTGATTATGGTGTATGAAAAAATTTATTACGTCGTTGGAATAAATGTTAACACAAACAACGGCAAAATTCCACACAATTGATTCAAACTTTTACTCACAGTCCGTAAAAGCGATAAAGTGCAAAAAACTCTAAAAAATGCTTGCCTACTCACCCAAATTAGTGTATTATAGCACTTGCATTCGGAGGCTTAGCCCAGTTGGTTAGAGCGCTACGTTGACATCGTAGAGGTCACAAGTTCGAGTCTTGTAGTCTCCACCAAAAAATTAGCACAGCAATCGCTGTGTTTTTTTGTTTATCATGCAAGACTCGAAGGGTGCTTTGCACCCTTTGTGCCAAAGGCACGACTTGTGACGAGTCACAACTGACGCTCGTTTTGTATGCAAGCACACCCTCTCGCTACTACGCTCACCCTGTTCGCTACGAGTCTTGTAGTCTCCACCAAATAAAATTAGCACAGCAAAGGCGAGGTGTTATAGGGACTTATTAAATCAAATAATTTGACATTGTGGCTTTTAGCGAGGCAAAAAAAGAAGAGGTTTGGATGATACCGGACCTCTTCTTTCAATTCTATTGTTGCTTTTTTTTGTCTTTATGGCAATCACTGCAATACGGACAGGAAGAACAATCACTGCAGCAAGAAGATTTGCCTTTCTTCTTTCTGATTAGCGAAACAACGATAATTCCGACTGCAAACAGCGCCACGAATACTACGATTAAGATTTCCCACCAAGACATAAGTTCCTCCTTTTACGCTTTGGTTTTTTTGCCAAGGTGTATTTTGCCTTTATTGTTAAGAACTATCAGTGTTATTACAACCGCCCAAGCCGCCGCCCAGATAAATACGGTCCACCACCAAGAGCCGATAACGTAAACCATAGAAGCCACAACAAACGAAGTTAATACCCAGAAGAGTAACGTATTGTGGTAGGTTTTCTTTGTCGGAAGCTCTGCTTTTGCAGTCGCAACAGCCGCAAAGCAAGGGATAGTCGTCATATTAAAGGCTATAAATGCGAGCAGTGCGGGAACGGTGATGCCCGTTGCGGCAATCATCTGCATAACAGCGGCAACTCCGCCGTCCGCTTCGACGTCTATCGTAGCGCCTGCGATGCAAGCAGCCAAGGTTCCGAAGGTTGCGATTACGTTTTCCTTTGCAATAAGTCCCGTGACCGCGGCCACAACGAACACCCAACCCCAAGCACCCAACTGGCTACCAAAGCCAAGAGGTGTAAACAAAGGCTGAATAATACCGCCGACACCTGCCAAAATGCTGTCGTTCATCTGTGCGTCGGACAAGAATTCCCAATGCCAGGAGAAGTGGCTGACAAACCAGATGACAATGGTGGAAGCAAGGATAATGGTAAACGCTTTCTTCACAAAGTGTTTTGTCTTATCCCAAAGGTGGAGCATCAAGTTCTTGAAACCGGGCAAATGGTATGCAGGCAATTCCATAATAAACGGCGGTACTTCGCCTTTCATTGAGGTGTTGCGCATAAGTATAACACTTGCGATAGCCACGATAATACCGAGCAAATACATGCTATAAGTAATGACGTCGGCGTTTCCGAAGCCCGTCATTTGCAAGATGCCACCTGCAATAGCCGTCAGAATAGGAAGTTTTGCTCCGCAACTGAAGAACGGGATAACTCTTATTGTTGCCGTCCTTTCGTTTTGGTCGGCAAGCGTCCTCGTGTTAATCATTGCGGGGATAGAACAGCCAAAGCCCATTATCATAGGCATAAACGCTCTGCCCGAAAGACCGAACTTTCTGAAAATTCTATCCAATATAAACGCTACACGAGCCATATATCCGCTGTCTTCAAGGATAGAGAAGAACAGGAATAGGAGTAGGATTTGCGGTAAGAACGAAAGCACTGCAAACAAACCGCCGAGCACACCGTCTATCAAAAGTCCGCTGACCCATTCGGTCGCTCCCGCATCCGCAAGTCCTTGCGAAGCGCAAACGCTCAAAAAGCCCGTAAAGGTATCCAGCGTATTGAACAGAATAACGCCGGGTGAGAACACGCCCTCCTCATAGCCGAAGAAAGTATTTGCAGTTACTCCCGAAGCAAACTCGTCGATTGCGCTTACAAAAGCGATTTCGCCGTCTTCTACGGTTACCTCCCATTTACCTTTATCGCTTGCATAATAGGTAACTCCGTCAGCTACGTCGTCAAGATAAACCGACTCTCCGCTCTTTGTATAAACGCGAGCTGCTTCATCCACCGCAGCGAGAACACCGTCCTCAAAGGTAAGTTCGGCTTTGATGCCGTCTTCGGTGTAATAAGTAAATGCTTCGTCAAAGGTATCTTCAACAACCTCAACAACCTGACCGTTTGCATCGTAGGCATGTACGTCCTTATCAAACACCCCCATTGCACCCAAATACAACAAATCCTCGGAGAAGGTAAGGTGGAATATCAAAAACAGTATAACAAGGAAAATAGGAATACCCCAGGCTCTGTGCGTAAGGACCTTATCTATCTTGTCGGAACGGGTTGAGCGTTCCTTTTCACTTGTTGCAATCTTTTTCTTGGTAAGCACCGTCGAATAATTCTTCGCTATGTACTTGTATCTCGAATCTGCGACGATTGCTTCAAAGTCGTTTCCAAACGTATCGTCGGAAAAAGTCTTTTTGAATTCTTCAACCATAACGGTTCAGGACGGATGCATTTTCACTTCGATTTCGTCAAGCTCAACCAGTTTGATGGCGTGGAACAAAGTGTTTTCCACACCCTGACCTTCGAGAGCGATTTTGCAGTCGCCGATAAGATGCATAAGCGCCGTGCCTTCCAAAACCGTTTTACCCATTCTCGGTTTTTTTGAAACTTCATACGCTTGCGCCATCAATTCGTCAAGATTTTTTTCACGAAGAGCGGACACGGGAATTACGGGTACGCCGATTTTTTCTTCCAACTTAAGCGCGTCGATTTTATCTCCTTGTTTATCGACCTCGTCCATCATATTAAGGGCGATAACCATAGGCACGTCAATTTCCATTACCTGCGTGGTAAGATACAAATTTCGCTCCAAATTGGTTGCGTCTACGATATTGATAACGCAATCCGGCTTTTCGTCGAGAATATAGTTCCTTGATATCACTTCTTCCGGTGTATAAGGCGAAAGCGAGTAAATACCGGGCAAATCCACAATGGAAATCGGCTCGGCGCATTTTTTATACGTTCCTTCCTTTTTATCTACCGTAACGCCGGGCCAGTTGCCGACGTGCGCCGTAGAACCCGTAAGAGCGTTAAAAAGAGTTGTTTTCCCGCAGTTAGGGTTTCCTGCTAATGCAAATCTTTTCATTTTGATACCTCCATCGTTACAATATCTGCCTCTGTTTTGCGAAGCGTAAGTTCATAACCGCGAATGGTAATCTCGATAGGATCACCGAGCGGTGCGCGCTTTCTCATAAAGACTTCCGCTCCCGGTGTAACGCCCATATCAAAAAGCCGTCTTCTGATTTTTCCGTCACCGGCAACAAGACGAATAACACCTTTTTCACCGACTGAAAATTCACTCAGTTTCTTTTCCATAAAAATACTAAAACCTCCTATTTTATACTACCAATATTTTTGTTGCCAAAAATTTATCAAGTGCCAATCTGCCGTCCTTTACCAAAAGAATGATACTTCCGCCGCTTTCGGACAAAACGGAAAGCTCCGCATCGATTGTAATTCCAAGACTCTCCAAATGCTTTTTTGTTTTGTCGTCCGTCAAAATCTTTATTACCTTGAGCTTCTTTCCGATAGGGGCGATTACTATAGGCATTTTTGCACCTCCAAACTTATGAATGAGAAATCTCTTTCATATTTCATACGGTCATTATATTCTTCTGCAAAAGATCATTCAAGCGTTTTAACGGTAAATATGAAAATAAATTCAGTTTCAGTTTTAGAGGTCAAACTACTTGTTTTTTGTGCTTGTTTGTGATAAAATCAATAAAAATGGAGGTGCGATATGAGCGAAACCGTAAGAGAGCCTGTTCAGCAACGTTCGATAGACAAGAAAAACAGAATAATTGAGGCAGGCTACGAATTATTCGCCAAAAACGGTTATTACAATACCAATACCGTTGAAATCGCAAAGCAGGCAGGCGTATCTACCGGTATAGTTTACGGTTATTTTCGTGATAAGCGCGATATACTGATTGAGGTGCTCGATATTTATATAGATAACGTATTTCAGCCTGTGCTGAATATGTTCAGCACCATCTCGATGCCTCTTGATTTTAATTTTTTAATTACGCATGTCATTGACGAAACGGTGAAAACGCACCAGAATAATGCGGCGATACACGAGGCGCTTCATTCAATGTCCTACACTGACGAAGCCATCAGAAACAAATTTCTGGAGCTTGAGAAAAAAATGACGTTAAGCATCGTCAATGCGTTAAAAAAGTGCGGTTATGACAAAGACGATTTATCCGAGCGTGTTCATCTTGCAATGGAAACAGTTCAGTCATATGCCCATGAATGCGTTTATGATAAGCATGATTATGTTGATTATTCTCTCATGAGAACTATAATCATAAAAACAATAAAAACCATATTTGAATAAGACTTATATATTGTTTGCCCCGTTCTTTACGTCAGCATCCAAATGAGTCAGCACTCACTCATTACGAAGTTGCGAACACGAGCCGCAGGGCGGCGAGAAAGTGAGCGTCGAGCACCAGACCAAAGTGCGCCGGCATAGGCACACCTAGTCGCGAAGCGGTGCC
>CAYIYN010000071.1:0-7138 GCA_964367645.1 uncultured Bacteroidaceae bacterium | reverse complement strand
CTTTATACTTGTCTAAAAAAAAATTTGTAGTTATAATACCACTTATGAAAAAGCTGATACTTACTTCTATTTTGATTTTAACTATCGCCGCATGCGCGTTTTCGTTCAGTGCTTGCTCTTCTGCAACCGTTCAAGGTCAGTTGGAAGACGTATGGCGTCCCTACGAATCTTACGTTTATGACGTAACCGCTCCAAACGGCGAGGTCGGCACTTATACGGTGACAATACAGTTGCGCTCCGCAGGAGAGTCAGTTGACGAGTTGGGCGGCACTCCGCTTTTAAACGTCAAAAAAGGATATATCATCACAGGCGAACTGAACATCGGCACTACCGAGTTTTATACGGGTTGCTATTTTGCGCTTATCGACGGCAGCAATTATCTCATTCCCGTTGCAAGTTACCGCAAACAAATCGTTGACGAAACCGTTACTTTGGAAACACGCGGCGACTATAAAGATTTAGGTTATGACTACTATGGCACGGTCGGCGGCGAAAATGTGAGCGGTACTATCGCACTCACTTCTCCTTTCTATGACAATAACGAGTTTCACCAATCTCTCAGAGGAGCCGATATAGGCACAAGCTTCTCTTTCTCTTTTCAAGTGCCCATTGTAGGCACTGAAACGGCGGCAATTCAACTGTCAGCATCATGCAACAGCGTTGAAAGTATATCCGCTCCTTACTTTGGTGAGGAAACAAAAGAATGCTACAAGATGACAATCGGCCGCAGCACAAAAGTGGCAGGCACAACGCAAACTCTGTATTATGCAAAAGACGACATCACGATAGACGGCTGGGCATTAAACGACGTATTGGTCAAAATTGTGGAGCCGACCGATAACGGCAACGTCACCTACGTGCTCAAAGAAGTAAAATTGGCAAAATAAAAATAATAATACTAATGCAAAATTGAAAACCCGTTCATATGAACGGGTTTTTTGTTTAATCAAATTTTGCTTCCTCCGTTATCCGCGTTTGCTATATTCCGCTCTTATACTTTTTTTGAGCATAGACAACTTTAATTATATTTTCCTTTTATGCCGATGGAGCGGCATATATCTTCAAGACTTTCTTCGGGATGCGCCGCCTCTTCGAGCGAAAATGCGGCGGGCTGTTCCGACGTCTTTTTTTTGGTTGCGCTCAAAAACTTATCTCGCAATTCCGCCACTCCGCTCTCGCCTCTTCCCAGCCTTTCCGATTCGCTCCTAAATTGTTTTTCCGTTTCAGGCAGTTCCGCCCCAGACGAGAGCGAAAAGTCGCGGGAAAGAAATCTTTCAAGTTCCATCTTCGCACAAAGCGCCACACTTTCCACATTTAGTGCGTCTTTATCAAAGTGGTACCTTTCTTTGAGTTCGGCGTATGCGCCGGTCCATTTAGTTCTAAACAAATTGAGCCTGTCCAATTCAATTCCGTAGCGCAGTCTGACGTCCGCGGTCATATAATTGGCTTTTTCAGTCGCGCTGATAATGGATTTTTTGATGTCCTCTTCTCTTTCTCTGTAATCGTTGATAACTTCCGCCGCATGTTCCAACTGATCGCGCAGTGACAGTATGCGCTCACGCTGTTCGGACAAAACCGCATCGGATTTATCCTTTTCCGATTTGATGTATGCTTCCACCGAATCAATATCGTATCCGCGATGTCTTAGTGAAAAACGCGGTTCGGTTGCAATTTTGTTTTTTTTCATATCCACCTCTTAATAAATACTCCTTCGATTATGAGTCGAAGGAGTTGAAAAAACTTTCTTTATTTGTGCGGATATTGTCAACAAAAGTCAAACGAGCGCATACACTCGCATACTATCACCATCTTGTCACTCTGAGCTCACCTCACCATCTTGTCAATTCAATGTTTTACTCCAAGCAGAGTGTTTTTGAGATTCCACAGGTTTTCACTAAGGTCCACTTTGTAGTCCTGAGTGTTGATAACGCGCCTGTATTCCGGGAAAAACTCGCCTTTGCTCTTATCGGCATATACCCCGATTTCTTTAAGCGACGGGCTGTTGTAAATTTGCTTGCCGTCTTTGAAAATCGGCACCATAAGTTCGCGCAGTTCATAGTTTTCAAAAGTAGTTTTTTTCCAGGTTTGTTCCGGATGGAACACGGTGAGCGGCTTTGTGATGTCAAACTGTTCGTCTTCAAGACAAATCAGGTCTGCCGACGCCATGTTGTTGACGTACACTCTGACAATTTTTTTCACACCGGGATTGGTGGTTTTTTCATGGCTGTTGCTGATTTTGATTCTGGGTTCAAGCACTCCGTCTTTTTCAAAGGCGCAAAGTTTGTAAACTCCGCCGAGAGCGGCGTTGTTGAAACTTGTAATCAGTTTTGTACCAATGCCGTAAACGTCGATTGCCGCGTTTTGAGAGCGAAGTGAACTCAGTATTTTTTCTTCAATGTCGTTTGAAGCGAAAATCTTTGCATCGTTAAATCCCGCAGCATCCAGCATTTCGCGCGTTTTGCGGCTAAGATATGCCAAATCCCCACTGTCAAGACGTATGCCCAACGGCTTATGCCCTGCCGCTTTCAGTTCGTTAAAAACGCGTATCGCGTTGGGAACACCGCTTTTTAGCGTGTCGTATGTGTCGACAAGAAGCAGACAGTTGTCGGGATATATTTTTGCATATGCCTTAAAAGCGTCATATTCCGTCGGAAAAGACATGACCCAACTGTGAGAATGTGTGCCTTTGACGTCAATGCCGAACATCTGCCCCGCAAGCACGTTGGACGTTGAACGGCAGCCACCGATATATGCCGCTCTGGCACCGTAAATGCCGGCGTCCGCGCCTTGCGCGCGGCGAAGACCGAATTCGGATATATCCGCCGTTGTGCACTCGCAAAGGCGCGCCGCAGTTGTCGCAATAAGAGTTTGGTGATTGATAAACGTTAATAGTGCGGTTTCAATAAGTTGTGCTTCGAAAATCGGAGCGGACACGGTCAATATCGGCTCGTATGGGAATATCAAAGTGCCTTCGGGCACCGCTTTCATATCACCTGTGAAACGGAATGTTTTAAGTCTTTCCAAAAAATCTTTTGAAAAAATTTTCAGAGAGTCAAGATACTCCAAATCTTCTTCGTCAAAATGCAGGTCGTTGATATAATCAATCGCCTGCTCCAAACCTGCCGCCAGCGCGTACGCATAGCCGCCTGTACCGCGGTAAAAAATATCGAATACGGCTCGTTGCTTCTCTTTGCCCGTCTGAAGATAACCGTTTATCATTGTCAGTTGATAAAGGTCCGTCAGCATAGTTAAGTTTCTTGGACTCATGCTTCCCCTTGTTCTCCGCTAGCGGTTTTTGCCGCTTTCTTTTTCTCTTTTGATTTGTAATTGCCTTCCTTTAGTTCGACAACAGTAATTTTGTCTACGCTGTAAAATTTCCAAGCGATAACATAACTCTTTGACAGCCATTTTGTAGCGAATGCGTAATTTTTGACGTCGAAATCGGTAAGTTCCGTTTGAGATAGCACACCTGCCGACCATGCGTCGTTTACCTTTCTGAACGAAATTATGCTGTTTTTTATAAGAATATATACGAGTCCGGCAATAAGCGCGGTTGGCACGAGTACAAAACATGCGATTTGAGTGATAGGCACTGCGTCGATGCGGATAAACTCCAGCAGACCGCGCCCTAAGAAATACCAAAAGAAATAGCAAATGCCCAAAATGCCGGGGTATTTTTTGTTTTTTCTCCAAATGAAAAAGAATATAATTGCGCCGATTGTGTTCCAAACCATTTCATAAAAGAAGGTCGCGGCAAACCAGCCGGGAACGTTTGAATAAACCAAATCGGCATATTCGCTTTCTACGCCGCTGGGATTGTCAATCCAGATTGCAAAAGGAAATTTTTGGAGTGCCGCATCAACAATAGGTTTTCCAAAAGCCTCTTGATTGATAAAATTGCCTATTCTGCCAACAATCTGACCGATGAGCAAAGGCACGATTACCAAATCCATAAGCTGTCCGAAATTTGCCTTTTTGCGCATACGGTATGAGAAAATGGCCAGTCCGATAAGGCCTCCTAAAATTCCGCCTATGATTGTTATGCCGCCGTCCCATATCGCTATTGCGTTCACAAAATCGTCCCAGTTTTCAATCGGAAAATACACTTCGGGACGTACTGCGACGTATAAAATTCGCGCAAAAATAACGGCAAGGGGGATAAGCCACAAAAAATATTCAACCGCGTCATCGGTTGTTAGTTTTATGCGGGAACATTGTGAGATAAGATAGAGTAGACCAAGCAGCATTCCGCTCACGATTAAAATGCCGTACCACGCCACTTCGACGTCGCCGATAGTGAATGCGATTCTGTTTATTGCCGATAGCATAAAATCCATGATTTTTCCTCTAAAACACCTTGCAGGCGCCGCTGTCGCGTATGGACAGTCTAAATACGTTGTCCGCTCCGAACATTGCATAAAATTTTTCGTTTGCTTTGTCGGAATAACTTTTTTTGACAAAAACCAATATCGTTCCTGCAAAACCGCCGCCGTGTACGCGCTTTGCAACGACACCGCCAACCGTTTCAACACTGTCGAGTGCTTTCTCGATGGCATGCGAGCCGCTTTTTTCAGAATAGAGATTTTGCAGTTTGTTTTTGGAACTTAATCCGCTTTCGTTTACCGCACTCAGAAATGCCTTTTCGTTTTCGCCGTACACCGCGGCATAGGCATGTTCGACTCTTAAATTTTCCTCATAAAAGTGTTCGGCACGCAAAAGCGCTCTTTCGGGAAGTTGTTCGGATAGGCTTTTTTCTGACACATAAAATGTTTGCGCAACAATGTCTTTCAACAATTTGCCGCCCAGAGCGTTTGCAACCGTTTTCATTTCGGCAGGAATCGACGCATAGTCGTCTGTCAAGTCGCAGTGATCTCCGCCCGTTGCAATGACAAAGATTTCCGTATCCGAAAATCGCCATACTGCTTTGTTTATAATCGGCTTTTCAAAGTCGGCAAAATCTATCAAATTTACACCGCCCAGTGCGATTGCGCATTGGTCCATAAGCCCGCAGGGCTTTCCAAAATAAACGCTTTCGGCATACTGCGACGCTTTGGCCTTAAAAACTGCGTCCAAATTGCCGAAATTGTACAAAACGTTCAGCACTTCGGCAATCAAAAGTTCAAAAGCGCTGGAGGAAGAAACACCGCCGCCCTTTGGCACTGTGGATTCTGTAAACGCATTGAAACCGCCAACGGCTTTGCCTTTATGGACAAAATAATCCACAATACCCTTAATTAACGCTGCGGAAGAGCCGAGTTCCTTTAGGTTGAATTTTACGTCATTGACGTCAACTCTAAGTGCGGGATAGCCTTTTGATTTGATGACAATTATATTATCGTCGCGTTTTGAAACCGCGCCGAGCGTATCAACTGTTATTGCGGCGCATAAAACTTTGCCGCCGTTGTGATCGGTGTGATTGCCGACAATCTCAATTCTGCCGGGTGAAGAAAAGAAATTTTCCGCCTCATATCCCGTTTCATTAAGGTGCATATCAAAAAGGCGCTTATAACGCTCTTTAACTTTCTCTACATCGGATAATTTTCCGCCGTAAAGCGCAGTGTTTATTGAATTAAAACTGCGTTTTGATGAAAATTTTTCAAAAGGCATTGCTTTCGCTGACTCCGTACATTATAATTGAACTGTTTTTTACAAATATTACCACACAGAAATGCCTTTTGCAAGAATAACCGACATTTCACGGAGTTTTTATGTCAAAAATATCTAATGAGGATATAATCAAAGAAAATATTGAACGTCTTTTAGACTATTCCATTAACAAATTGAACGTCGATGAATTCGATACGGATTTTAAAAGAAACATTCTTTTAAGTTTTTATGATTTGTCTTCTCCCGCGGAAGACTTTCGTATTGACGACTACGATATATACGATGTGCTTGACTGTCTTTTTGCTGCCGCAGTAAATCTAAAAAGATGCACCGAAGCGGACAAAACTCGCTTTGAAAATAAAATGTTGGGCATGATGATGCCCTTACCCTCCGCAGTTGTGGAATGGTTTGACACCGTTGCCACATACGAGGATTCTATGGCGGCGAGCAGATGGCTAAGACAGTTTGAAGAAAACGCGCTGTATCTGCGCCGACGCGACCTTGACAAAAACATCAAGTGGGAATATCAGTCAAGCCGCGGCAATATCGTCGTCACAATCAATCTTGCGAAACCGGAAAAAACAGCCGAAGAAATCGAACAAGCGAAAAAAGCGGTAACAGGCTTTCCAAAATGCCCTCTCTGCGCAGAAAATGTCGGATTTTGGGGCAACGCCGCTATGGCATCGCGCCAAAATCTCAGAACAATACCGTTTCAACTCAATGGCGAATCATGGTTTTTGCAGTTCTCTCCTTACGAATATTTTGAAGAACATCTTATTGCCGTTTCAAGCGTTCACCGTCCTATGAAAGTCGACGGCGACGCTGTCAGACGGCTGCTTGATTTTGTGGATTTGTTTCCCGAATATTTTATAGGTTCGAATGCCGCGCTGCCTATCGTTGGCGGCTCGATACTTGCGCACGACCACTATCAAGGCGGCGCAAAGGTTTTGCCCATTTTCTCACGCCCTGCACGCAAGCGTTATTTTACGCAAGAGTTCCCTCTTGTGGACATCGACATAGTGGACTGGTACAATTCGGTTTTGCGCTTGTCAAGTTCCAACCGCGAACAGTTGACCGAAGCTGTTATAAAATTCGGATTGGCATGGGATAACTATTCTGATATATCGGCAAATATACTTTGCCGCACAGACGCGCAACACAACACCGTCAATCCTATAGCGTACCTAAACGATGACGGAAATTATACAATTCTTTTGATATTGAGAAACAACCGCACAGACAAAACACATCCATACGGCATATTCCACCCAACCGAGGATATGTTCAACATAAAACAGGAATCCATCGGGCTTATAGAAGCAATGGGAGTCTTTATTCTGCCGGGACGTTTGGCAAGCGAGGCAGAAAAGATAAAGAAAATCTTGATCGGCGACGAACCTTTGAACTTTGCCGCCCTCGCCGAGGACAAAAATCCTCTTCAAAAACACCTCGGAATGATTGCTCAACTAGCCGCCGATTACGGCACCAAACAGAAAGAGGCAAAAGCGGGCGAAGCGGTAACGGATTATAT
>CAYIYN010000070.1:0-7242 GCA_964367645.1 uncultured Bacteroidaceae bacterium | reverse complement strand
AAACAGCAAAGCAATCGAATTCTTCGAGAGCTTGGCATAAGGAGGAAGAATATGGCTATTAAAAATTATAAACCTACCTCTCCCGCGCGTCGTTTTATGACGGTTTCCGCCTATGAGGAAATCACTTCCTCCACTCCGGAACGCAGCCTGCTTGTAGCAAAGAGCAAATCCGGCGGCAGAAACGCCCAAGGAAGAATCACCGTTCGTCACATCGGCGGCGGCAACAAGACCAAATATCGTGTTATCGATTTTAAGCGAAACAAGGACAACGTCCCCGCAAAAGTCACTTCAATTGAATACGACCCCAACCGTTCTGCAAACATTGCTCTGCTTTGCTATGCGGATGGTGAAAAACGTTATATCATCGCACCTTTGGGACTCACCGTCGGCGACACCGTCATCAGTGCGGAAGACGCCGATATCAAAGTGGGCAACGCGGTGCAACTTGCCAACATCCCAGTCGGCACAATGATTCACAATATCGAAATGCAACCGGGAAAGGGCGGCCAAATTGCAAGAGCGGCAGGTAACAGCGCGCAACTTATGGCAAAGGAAGGCAAATATGCCACACTCCGTATGCCCAGCGGCGAAATGCGTTATATTCCCATCAAGTGCAGAGCCACAATCGGTCAGGTCGGAAATATCGATCACGAAATCATCAGAATCGGCAAAGCAGGCAAGACGCGCCATTTTGGCGTCCGTCCTACCGTACGCGGCGTAGTTATGAACCCGTGCGATCACCCTCACGGCGGCGGCGAAGGCAAATCTCCTATCGGAATGCCTTCACCTGTTACCCCTTGGGGCAAGCCTACTATGGGGTATAAGACGAGAAAGAAGAAAAACATCACCAGCAGGTTCATCATCAAGCGTGTGAACTAGGAGGTCGAAAATGAGTAGAAGCGTAAAAAAAGGCCCGTATGTAGAAGAAAGGCTTATGAACAGAGTTTTAAAGATGAACACAACCGGCGACAAGCGCGCAATAAAGACTTGGTCCCGTTCATCCACTATATTCCCCGATATGGTCGGACACACCATTGCGGTACACAACGGAAAGACTTTTGTTTCCGTTTATATCTCTGAAGAAATGGTCGGCTGCAAGCTCGGTGAATTTGCACCCACACGCACGTTTAGAGGTCACTCCGGCGACAAGACGACTGCGACAGCGAAGAGGTAGGAGGAAAAAATGGCAACTAGATCCAAACAAAAAGCTCTTGCACGTCAGGCTAGCGCCGACACAAGGCCCAGAGCAACTGCAAAGTTCGTCAGGATTTCTCCCTTCAAAGTTCGCGTAGTAATCGACATCATCAAGGGTAAACCCGTAAACGAAGCAATAGCGATTTTGGAAAACACCCCCAAAGCGGCAAGCGAAATTCTTTATAAACTTGTGAATTCCGCAGCGGCAAACGCGGAAAACAACCAAAATCTTTCCAGAAATGACCTGTACGTCGCGGAATGTTACGCCAACGACGGCCCCACACTCAAGCGCATTATGCCAAGAGCACAGGGCAGAGCGTTCCGTATTCTGAAGCGCACTAGCCACATCACTGTCATTCTGGACAGCAAAAACGCATAGGAGGTCAAAATGGGACAGAAAGTTAATCCGAACGGACTGAGAACAGGTATCATCAGACCTTGGCAGGCAACCTGGTACGCCGACAAAAAGCACTTTGCGGACAATCTCGTCGAAGACGACAAAATCCGTAAGTTCATAAAGAAGAAATACTATGACACCGACGTCTCCAAGATTTCAATCGAAAGAGCCGCCGACAAAGTCGTGGTGAACATCTTCACCGCTCGTCCCGCCGTGCTTATCGGCAAAGCGGGCGCAGGAGTTGAAGCACTCAACAAAGAGGTCAAAGCGCTGCTTAGCGACAAAGCCAAAAAGTTGAGCGTCAACATCATGGAAATCAAGCACCCCGACTCCGACGCGCAAATCGTCGCAGAGGGAATCGCAAGACAACTTGAAGCCAGAGCCTCTTTCCGCCGCAGCATGAAACAAGCCATGTCCAGAGCGATGAAAGCGGGCGCAAAGGGTGTCAAGACCAAAGTCAGCGGTCGCTTGGACGGTGCTGAAATTGCAAGAAGCGAAACTTATCACGAAGGTTCGATTCCTCTTCAAACTTTGCGTGCAGATATCGATTACGGCGTTGCAACCGCAAACACCACCTTTGGTGCAATCGGTGTGAAATGCTGGATTTACAAGGGAGAAATCCTCGGTAAAAATCCTATGGAAGGAGGGGACAAATAATGTTGATGCCTAAACGCGTCAAAAGACGCCGTCAATTCCGTGGAAGAATGAAAGGGAAAGCATTAAGAGGCAACACTGTGGCATACGGTGAATACGGTCTTGTGGCCGCAGAGCCGGGCTGGATTACCTCTCAGCAAATAGAGGCTGCCCGTGTCGCTATGACGAGATATATCCGTCGTGGCGGACAGGTGTGGGTGGACATTTTCCCTCACAAGCCCGTTACAAAAAAACCCGCCGAAACCCGTATGGGTAGCGGCAAAGGCTCTCCCGAATTTTGGGTAGCCGTTGTAAAGCCCGGTCGCGTGATGTTCGAGATAGCGGGCGTACAAGAAGAAGAGGCAAAAGAGGCACTCCGTCTTGCTGCTCACAAACTTCCCATCAAGTGCAAGTTTTTGGCAAAGGCAGACGAGGCCGAAGGCGGTGAAAAATGAAATCGAAACAAGTTCTCGAAATGACAGATAAGGAATTGCAAAACAAACTCAACGAACTCAAGTCCGAGTTGTTTTTCCTCCGTTTCAAAAACGCCACCAATCAGTTGACGAATCCTATGGTTTTGGTCGAAACCAGACGTGACATCGCTCGCGTGAAGACCGTTATCCGTCAGAGAGAAATCGCAAAGCTCAACGCCGAAGCGAATGACTGACACCGGAGGTTAATATGGAAGAAAGAAATCTGAGAAAAGAAAGAGTGGGTTTGGTCGTAAGCGACAAAATGGACAAGACCATCGTAGTGTCCATCACCGAGCGCGTAAAGCACCCTCTTTATAAAAAGATAGTAAGCCGCACCAAGAAACTGAAAGCGCACGACGAGAAAAACGAGTGCGGAATCGGCGACAAAGTGATTATTGCAGAAACTCGTCCTCTTTCAAAGGATAAGTGCTGGCGTCTTGTCGAAATCGTCGAGAAGGCCAAGTAAGGAGGGCACAATGATACAACCACAATCAAGACTTAAGGTCGCGGACAACAGCGGCGCAAAGGAAATTATGTGCATCAGAGTGCTGGGCGGTTCTTTCCGCAGAAGCGGCAATATCGGCGACGTCATAGTTGCATCGGTAAAGACTGCTATTCCCGGCGGCAAGGTTAAGAAGGGCGACGTCATCAGGGCGGTCATCGTCCGCACCCACTTCGGCATTCAGCGTCCCGACGGCAGTTCAATCAAATTTGACGACAACGCTGCTGTCATCATCGACAGCCAAAAGCAGCCTCAAGGCACCCGTATTTTTGGGCCGGTGGCAAGAGAACTACGCGATAAAGATTATATAAAAATCGTGTCGCTCGCTCCCGAAGTGCTGTAAGGAGGTAGTGATTTATGGCAAAAATGAATGTTAAAAAAGGTGATAACGTCATGGTTATCGCAGGAAAAGATAAGGGCAAAGCAGGCAAGGTTTTGAAGGTCGTCCCCGACGATAACAGAATTTATGTCGAAGGCGTAAATATCGTTTCCAAGAGCAAAAAGCCGAGAAACGCTCAGGACAAGGGCGGTATCTTGAAGCAAGAAGGCAAGATTGATGTGTCCAACGTCATGCATATTTGCCCATCTTGCGGAGAGGTTGTCAGAGTCCGTCACGCAGGAGAAGCAAACGATGAGGGCAAAATAAAGTCCACGAGAATTTGCGCTAAGTGCGGTGCATCTCTTGACGAGAAAAAATCTTCTGCAAAGAAAGCAGCCAAAAAAGCCGCAAAAACAAAGGCAAAAAAGGCTGATAAGAAAGACTAACCACACGGAGGTATTATTGTGGCAGACAAGAAAAATCAGGTTGCTAAAGCAACTGCAACCGATAACGGTGCCGGCAGAAACAGAATGAGAACGATGTATCGTGAAGAAGTCGTTCCCGCTCTGGTCAAGCGCTTTGGCTACAAAAACGTCAACGAAGTTCCCCGTCTTGAAAAGGTAGTGCTAAACATGGGACTCGGCGACTGCAAAGACAACAATAAATCCTTGCAAATTGCCGTCGGCGAACTCACACAGATTGCCGGTCAAAAACCCGTTGTAACAAAATCGAAAAAGAGTGTTGCAAACTTCAAGGTGAGAACAGGTCAAAACGTCGGAGCAAAAGTCACTCTGCGCAATCAGAGAATGTATGACTTCCTTGACAAATTCATCTCCATTGCGCTCCCCAGAGTGCGCGACTTCCGCGGGGTTTCCTCCAAGTCGTTTGACGGAAGAGGCAACTACGCCGTCGGTGTGAAAGAACAATTGATGTTTCCGGAAATTTCCTACGATCAAATCGAGAAAGTTCGCGGATTTGATATTTGTATCGTCACCACAGCAAAGACGGACGAAGAGGCTCGTGAGTTATTAAGACTTATGGGCATGCCTTTCGCCAAGTAAGGAGGACTAAACTATGGCAAAAACTTCTATGAAGATAAAGCAACAAAGACCTCAGAAATTCTCGACCAGAGAGTATACGCGTTGCCGCATTTGCGGACGCCCTCACTCAGTCTTGAAAAAGTACGGTGTTTGCAGAGTTTGCTTCCGTGAACTTGCATATAAAGGTCAGATTCCCGGCGTCAAAAAGGCCAGTTGGTAAAGAGGAGGACGAATAAAATGACAGATCCAATTGCAGATATGCTTACAAGAATTAGGAACGCCCTCGTCGCCAAGAAGGAAACGGTCACCGTTCCCGCCAGCAAGATGAAGGTTTCAATCGCAGACATTCTCGTCAGAGAAGGTTACGTCAAGAGTTTCCAAATCGTTGAGAACCCCGTTCAAAACGATATCGTAATTGCTCTCAAATACGCACCCGTCAAAGGCATGAAAGTCATCACAGGACTCAAAAAAGTCTCAACTCCCGGCTTGCGCGTTTACGCAAACGTCGACAAACTTCCCAAAGTTTTGAACGGAATGGGCATTGCCATTCTATCCACCAACAAGGGCATTTTGACCGACAAAGAAGCCAAGGAACAAAAGGTCGGCGGCGAAGTTCTCGCCTACGTCTGGTAAGGAGGAAATATTATGTCTCGTATAGGTAGAGCCCCCATTGCCATTCCGGAAAAAGTCACCTTTTCCAACGTGGATAATCTCGTCACGGTAACAGGTCCTCTCGGCACACTCACTCAAAAGGTTGACGCGTCGATAACCGTTTCTGAAAAAGACGGCCACATAATCGTGGAACGTCACAGCGAGGATAAGGACCACCGCGCATTGCACGGTTTGTACCGCGCACTTATCAACAATATGGTTATGGGTGTAACCAAAGGTTTTGAAAAATCTCTCATCGTGTCAGGTGTTGGCTACAGAGTTACCGCCACCGCCAACAAAATTTTGATGAACATCGGTTTTTCTCACCCCGTGGAAATCACAGCGCCCGCAGGCGTCACGTTTGCACAGCCTGCGCCCCTCGAAATAACAGTAAAGGGCATTGACCGTCAGGCCGTCGGACAGACCGCGGCAACCATCAAGGCTATCAAGCCCGTCGAGCCGTATCACGGCTATGGAATCCACTATAAGGACGAAGTTGTCATCCGCAAAGTGGGTAAGGCCGCAGGCAAGTAAGAGGTGAAATATGATAGTTAAGAAAGACAAAAACGAAGATAGAATCATTCGTCACGAAAGAGTCAGACGCAATATTGGCAGCGGCACTGCCGAGCGTCCGCGTCTTTCAGTGTACCGCAGCACCAACCATATATACGCCCAAGTAATAGACGACGTAAAAGGCAACACAATCTGCGCCGCTTCCACTCTTGAGAAGGACATCGCAAAAAGCGTAGCCAAACTCAACAAGACCGAAGCCGCGAAGACAGTCGGCAAGGCAGTCGCAGAAAAGGCGAAGAAACTCGGTATCACCACGGTGATATACGACAGAGGCGGTTACCTCTACACCGGCAGAGTTAAGGCTCTCGCCGACGGCGCCAGAGAAGGCGGTCTTGAGTTTTAGGAGGAATTATGGCAGAACAACGCGATAACAGAAGAAAAGATAGAAACAACCCCCGCGAGGACGACGGCTTCAACAGCAAACTTATTGCGGTGAACCGTGTTACGAAGGTCGTTAAGGGCGGACGTAATATGCGCTTCAGCGCGCTCGTGGTAGTCGGAGACGGAAACGGAAAGGTCGGTCTTGGAATGGGCAAAGCGGCGGAAGTTCCGGAAGCCATTGAAAAGGCAACCCAACTTGCAAAACGCAACGTCACTGAAATCTCCCTTAAGGGTACGACGATACCTCACCAAACGATCGGTAAATTCGGACGCGGCAATGTGTTGCTTCTTCCTGCCGAACAAGGTACCGGCGTCATCGCAGGCGGCGCAGTGCGTTCCGTGCTAGAAGTTGCAGGCGTCAAGGATATTAGAACCAAATCCCTCGGCTCCAACAACCCCATAAACAGCGCAAAAGCCACAATCGAAGGACTTCGCAGTCTTCGCAGCGCCGAACAAATTGCCAAACTCCGCGGCGTAGACGTGGTCGAAGGCTAAGGAGGACGATATGGCAAAGAAAGCAGAAACCGAACAGGTTAAAAAGATTAAAGTCACCCTCGTCAAGAGTACCATTTCCAGCCTTAAAAATCACAAGGCAAACGTGGAAGCACTCGGTCTTCATAAGATTGGCAAATCCAACGTGTTTGATGATACTCCGGTTGTAAGAGGAATGATAAAAAAAGTCGCTCACCTTGTAAAGGTTGAGGAAATCTAGGAGGCATTATGAATATTCAAGATTTGAAACCCGCAGAGGGCGCAAAAACCTCCACGAAGAGAGTCGGACGCGGTATAGGTTCCGGCATGGGCAAAACCTCAACTCGCGGCCATAAAGGTCAGTGGGCAAGAAGCGGCGGCGGTGTCCGTCCCAACTTTGAAGGCGGCCAAATGCCAATGACAAGACGCATCCCGAAATTCGGCTTTAATAACAAGCAGTTTAAAAGCGTCTACAATACCGTCAACGTCGAAGTTTTCAATATGTTTGAAGACGGCGCAACCGTCGGAATTGATGAACTCGTGGCCAATGGCATCATCAAAAAGGTTGAAGCATACGGCTTGAAAGTTCTCGGAAACGGCGAACTCAC
>CAYIYN010000069.1:2886-7574 GCA_964367645.1 uncultured Bacteroidaceae bacterium | reverse complement strand
TCTGCCATTGAAAAGATTGACAAACTCTGTTCCGAGAAAGAAAAAGAAATTTTGGAAGTCTGATTTGAACACGTCTACTGCGCCAAAAACTCCGGCTCACGTTGGTTTTATAATGGACGGAAACGGACGGTGGGCAACTGCACGCGGGTTAAACCGCAGCGACGGCTACGCCGCAGGTTTGAATGCGTTGTTTAGAGTGCTGAAACGCTTGAAAGAACTTGAAATCCCCGCTGTCACCGTATTTGCTTTTTCAACAGAAAACAACAAACGTCCGATTGAAGAAATCAGCGCCATATTTTCATTGGTAGAAAAATTCAATTTGAGTTACGACGGTGACACCCGCATAACTTATATGGGCGATTTTTCTTCTTTGCCGGACAGTTTGTGTCAAAGCATTGACCAAATTGAAACAAAGACCGCAGGCTACAAAGGCACAATTTTGAACATCGCTTTCAATTACAGCGGCCGCGACGACATAATTCATGCGGCAAAAGTCTGTTATGACCACGGTGTTTTTACAGATGAATTGTTTGAGAGTGCACTTGGCAGCGCACATTTGCCTCCGCTTGATTGCGTTGTCAGAACCGGCGGAGAAATGCGCCTAAGCAACTTTATGCTGTATGAATTTGCCTATGCGGAACTTATTTTTCTGAATAAACTTTGGCCTGATATGACCGAAGAGGACGTGGACAAAATTTTGGAACTGTATAGCAAACGCACAAGAAGATTCGGCGCATAGGGCGCATAGAAACCTAGATAAATCTAGAGTAAAAACGCACACACTTATTAAAAAGACACGAAAATCCGCGCGGGGCGCGGACACACCGACTAAAAGTAAAATCTGTTAAACAAAAAAGGAACAACGATGCTTAAAAGAACTGTCACAGGATTGACAATAATCGCTGCAATAATCGGCTTTTTTATAGCCGCATATTACGTCAGTTTTATCTTTATGGATATGCTTATCCTTATCTTCCTTACGGGAGCAATATACGAAATGTATCATTGCTTCAAAGAGGCGGGGTATAAGATATTTCTTGCTCCGTTGGTATTTTTCTTGCTCACAGCATATCCTGTATATTTCCTTTTGCAGTATTATCTCGGTTCAAATATGGGATTGCAGGGCATCATGATGGTGACACTGGCGTCCGTTATATTTCAACTGACATTGTTCACATTCTCGAAAGCGGAAACGCACGATATAAAGGATTTGTTTTCAAACGTATTCATTCTCCTTTATCCCGCGTTGTTTATGACTGTGGCTTGGCTGTTGAATTATAAATACTGCGCACTGTTCATTGTGCCTTTTGCGGTGTTTTTGCCCGTTGCGGGAGATACTTTTGCTTACTTTTTCGGAGTGAGCATAGGCGGCAAAAAACTATGCCCCGCAATCAGCCCCAAAAAAACGCGGGCGGGTGCTGTCGGCGGGATATTCGGCAGTGTTGTATGCGCAATCGTGTTTTGGCTCTTCTTTGAAATGTACAACGCTGTGCCCGACATCGGCTATGTGCCGTTTTTATCTCACGAAATTAACGGTTGGGAATGGAAAACCGCGCTTATATACGTTGCACTAGGGCTGTTCGGCGGCATTTTTGCGGAATTTGGCGACCTCGCCGCATCACGCATAAAACGCTCGCTGGGCGTAAAAGACTACGGAAAGATTTTCCCCGGTCACGGCGGCGTTATGGACAGGCTGGACAGCGTGCTTTACGATATTGTCGTACTGCTCGTTGCCTTGACGGCAATCTACGGATTTTGATATGAAAACATTATGTATATTAGGCAGCACAGGCTCCGTTGGCACGCAAGTGCTATCGGTAGTGGACAGGTATCCCGACCGCTTCAAGGTTGTCGGGCTTTCGGCGTACACAAACGAAGCGTTACTGCGCGAACAAATTGAAAAGTACAACCCGACGCATTATTTCTTCCCGGGCGGCGCAGTCGAAGTCCAAAGTTCGCTTTTTGATTTCTTGGACGAAGAAAAAACAACAAAATGTCTTGCTTCACTTGAAGAATTGGCATCTGTTCCTGCCGATATGACCGTATCCGCCGTAAGCGGTATAGCGGGGCTGTGGTCGGCAACCGCGGTTTTAAAAAGAGGGGGAGTGCTAGCCATAGCAAACAAAGAAAGTTTGGTTGCGGCAGGCAGACACTTAAAATCGCTCGAAAAGAAGTTCGGCGGCAAAATTTTACCGCTTGACACCGAACATTCGGCAATAGCCTCTTGTCTTAAAGGCGAAGACCCAAAATTTGTCAAGAAACTTATTCTCACCGCAAGCGGCGGCGCTTTGCGTGACGTCAGCAATGCGGCTTTGAGCAAAATTACACCCGAACAAGCGCTCAATCATCCCGTTTGGAAGATGGGCAAAAAGGTAACAATCGACAGTGCTACGCTCTTCAACAAAGGGCTTGAAATTGTGGAAGCGATGAATCTGTTTGAAGTGCCCGAAAAGGAAGTGGAAGTGGTGATGCACAGAGAAAGCATTATCCATTCGATGGTGCAGTTTTCAGACAACAGTGTAAAGGCATTGCTCAGTACGCCGGATATGGTGCTTTCTATAACAAACGCGTTGTTTGAGAACGAAAAAGCGTCAAAAGCCGTTGCCGAACTGGATTTGACCAAAATAGGCAGTCTTAATTTCAGCGTACCTGACTATGAAAAATTCCCTTGTCTTGCACTTATGAGAGATGCGGCAAAGTCGGGAGATACCGCCTGCATTGCGCTTTCCGCCGCCGACGAAGTGCTTGTGGAGCAGTTTTTAAGACATAAAATCAAATTTACTGATATCGCTTTGCGTTTGGAAAAAGTTCTTTCGCGTTTCAAAGGCGCAAAAGAGGTCGCTCTGGACGATGTTATACGAATAGATACCGAAGCAAAAAAATATACTTATTCAATAGGAGCCAAATAGTTTGTTTACCCTCATTTTATCCGCAAGCGCCGCAGAAGTGTTCACATACATCGGGTACGTCATCGTGGCCGTACTTGCACTTGTTTTTATGATTGTCATTCACGAGACGGGGCACTATCTCGCGGGCAAATTGCTTGGTTTTAAGGTCGACGAATTCGGCATTGGGTTCGGTCCTCCGATATTTAAGCGCACAAACAAAAAAACAGGCGAAATATTTTCCATTCGTCCGATACCCTTGGGCGGTTTTTGCAATTTCCACGGTGAAGACGAAGAGAGTGAAAATGGCAAAGATGCCGATGATAAAAAGAAAACCGAAAGCGATAAAAATCCGATTTTTGACGATTTTGACGTAAAAGAAGACGGCACGGCTGCAATATCGACCGACAAGAAAGGCATCCTGGACGGCGTACAAAACAAGGATTTGGGGTTTAACGATCACCCTGCTTGGAAACGTCTTATCGTGCTGTTTTCAGGCGCATTTTTTAATTTCCTTTCAGCAATACTGATAATCACCATATATTTTACAGCCTACGGACAAATTTTGCCTCAGATTCGTGATATCAGTCAAACCGTTGGTTTTGAGCAAGTTTTTGAAGTCGGCGACATAATACTTTCAGTTGACGGAAAACAAGTCAACATAATGGAAGAAAACGACGTTTCCTCGGCTTTTTCAAGGGCAAAAGACGACGCAAAATTCAGAGTTTTGCGCGACGGTAAAGTTGTCACAATCAATGCAAAGCGGGGATTGTATCAGCCTTTTAAAGAGGGAGATTATATCACGCATATTGACGGTGAAAAACTGGCGATTGCAATACCTTATACATCCCTTGATTCAAGTCCGCTGATAGAGAGCAAAACAAATGTTAAAGTTCACGTCGTGCAGTTTGCACAGGACGGCACCACCGTAATATCGGAACACGACTCAGTTATTATGAAAGGCATAAACTCCGACGATGCCGACGGATGGTATAGCAGAGGCTTTGGTGTAACCTACTCGCTTGTCAGAGAAAAACTTGATTTTTTCAGAGCGTTTGGGCGTGCGTTTGGCTTCTGCTTCTTCATCGTATTTAAAATACTTGCGTCATTGGGCGCGCTCATTACGGGCAAAATCGGCATAGAAAGCGCGGGCGGCACAATAACTGTGGTGAAAACCATTGCAGAGGTGAGCGCACTTGGGTTTGACAGTTTTATGTATGTCGTGGCAATAATTTCCGCAAACCTTGCCGTTATGAACCTGTTGCCTATTCCAGCGCTTGATGGCTCAAGAATGGTATTTACACTGATCGAAATGATTTTCCGAAAACCTGTGCCAAGAAAAATCGAGGGTGTTATCCACGCGGTTGGACTCATAATACTTTTGCTGTTGGTGGTGTTTTTGGACATATTTCATTTGGTAAGCGGTTAAAAGCGTCAAACCCGTTGGCGATAGAGATGTCAAGCAAAATGCATCGGCAAACAACACATAAGTAAGTCGGGCAATCACAGCACAAGCATATCCGTATACACGTCGACAATAGATAACTCAAAACAAGTCGCGTATACTGATTTTAAGTGTACTGATGTAAAGAAGAAAAAAAGAATGCAAACGGCTGTAAAATCTTTTTTATTCAGTGATTTTTGTTTCATTACAATATCAATCGGCAGTCGTTTGTCATTATAGAAGGCATTCAAGGTATAGCATAATGATGGCACAAGGCATTCAAGGTATAGCATAATGTTGGCACAAGGCATTCAAGGTATAGCATAATGATGGCACAAGGCATTCAAGGTATAGCATAA
>CAYIYN010000069.1:0-2786 GCA_964367645.1 uncultured Bacteroidaceae bacterium | reverse complement strand
TGTTGGCACAAAGAAGAATAAGCAGAGAAGTCAAAGTCGGCAATGTATCAATAGGGGGAAACTCTCGGATTGTGATTCAATCCATGCTAAACACAAAGACAACGGACGTTGAGGCATGCGTACGGCAAATTATGCAGTTGAAGCAGGCGGGTTGCGACCTTGTTCGCCTTGCCGTTCCGGACTTTGAATCTGCAAAAGCGTTTGGAGAAATCGCAAAAATCACGGGCGAACCGCTTATCGCCGACATTCATTACAATTATGAGTTGGCACTTGCCGCTCTTGATGCCGGTGCAAAGAAAATCCGCACAAACCCCGGCAATATGCCGTCGGACAAAAGAAAAATTGAAGATTTGGCAAAAAGAATGGCAGATGCGTGCGTGCCCGTGCGTGTCGGCGTGAACGGCGGAAGTTTGGCAAAGCGTTTCAAAGGTATGAAAGAGGAAACCGCACTTGTTGAAAGCGCGCTCGAATGTGCCTACCGCTTTGAATGTGCCGGACAAAAAAGTATTGTCATTGCCATTAAGTCTTCAGATACTCTGACGACGATTGCCGCCAACAGACAACTTGCCGCAGAATGTGATTATCCTCTGCATCTCGGTGTGACAGAAGCGGGAACTTTGAAATCGGGGCTTATAAAATCCTCTATCGGCATCGGCACACTGCTTCAAGAGGGCATAGGCGATACAATACGCATTTCTCTGACCGACAATCCCGTTGAAGAGGTAAAAGCGGCAAAGATACTTTTAAGAACTTTGAAGTTGTATGACAAAGGTGCCGAAATAATTTCTTGTCCCACTTGCGCTCGAACGGAAATTGACGTAAAATTACTTGCAGACAAGATAGAGGAACTGACTTCAAACGTAACAAAGCCGCTCAAAATTGCCGTTATGGGCTGTCCCTTAAACGGGATAGGCGAGGGCGAAAACAGCGATATTGGTGTCGCAGGCGGTCTTGAAAAGAGCGTTTTGCTTGTGAACGGCAAAATTGCAAAAACCGTGCCGTCATCCGATTTGGAGCGAGAATTTTTGCAATTACTCGCCAAAGTATTACAATAAAAGTGAAATAATAGAATACTTAAAGCATTTTTAGTGCCAAAAGGGAGAAAATGACAAAGTTTTTTCAAGAGTTTACCCAACTGACGGAAGGGAAATTTCAGGAGTTAAAATTCAACTCCGCCACATACGACCGAAAGGAACACACTCTTACGGTCAGATTTATAATTTCTACTTTTGAAAGAAGAAATTTCGGCGCGGACAAAGAAGCGGAACTTCTTGCCGCCGTCAAAAAAATGTTTAACGGTGTTGACGTTAATGTAATTTACATAAAGACGTATGCGGACGCAGACATTGTGCGAAACAGCGTTATGCAATATTTCAACCGCTATCAGAATATGGTTTTTTGCAGAATGAAGGACAGCAATTTGGATATGCAGGTTTCCACTGACGAAATATTTGTCAAACTTGCATTTGAAACACCGTCATACAAACTGCTGCAATCTTCAAACGTCGAAGAAGATTTGAGCGAATATTTGGATGCCAATTTCAATCAAAGCGTAAGTGTCGGTTTATCTGAAATTCCCGTTGACGCGGCGGACTACTGCGACGTGGTGATAAACACGTCGACCGCGGCAATCGAAAATCCCGCCTTGAGATTGATAAACGTAACGGTTGACAAAAACGGCAAATTATACGCACGCGGAAAAATTGGTAGTATAAATCAGTTGCCCAACTACATATCGGACATAAAAGGCTCTGCCGAAAACGTGATTTTGTGCGGAAAAGTGACAAATTTACGTCGCAGAACCTACAAAAACAAAAATTACAATGCCGAAGATAAGTCAACAGGTCCGGCGGAAAAACCAATGATTTCTTTCATTTTGGACGACACAACGGCCAAAATTGATGCTGTTTGCTTCCCCAAAGAAGAAGAGTTGCAAGCGCTTGAACCGCTTAAAGACCACGACATGATTATCTGCACGGGCAAGGTATCCACTTCAAAGTTTGCCGACGGATTAAGTTATGCTACAAACGCCATATTTAAGTGTTCTATCGACTTCGATTCCATTCGTCAAACAGATTCTAAACCCGTTCCGGATAGTTACAGAAAAATAAAACCCGAGCCTTTTCGAGAGATTAAGCAAACAAATTTTTTATTAGATGAAACAGTACCCACATATCTAAAAGGGCGCTCTTTTGTGGTATTTGATTTTGAGGCAACAAGCGAAATGCCCTCAACAGCCGAACCGATAGAAATTGCCGCCGCGAAGATGGTTGACGGAAAAATCACCGAAACTTTTCAGAGTCTTTTGAAACCGACGCAGCAAATTTCCGAAAAAATCACCGCTCTTACTTCTATCACAAACGAAATGGTGCAATATTCTCCCAAATTTGAAGACATTTTGCCCGATTTTTACAAATTTTGCTATGGCAGCATTCTTGTTGGACATAACGTAGCCGGTTATGACTATCCAATACTGAAACGCTATGCCGAAGAACTTGGCTACAATTTTAATAATGAAATCGAAGACACTCTCATAATGGCTAGAAACACGCTTAAAGAATCAAACAAATACAGCCTTGAAGCGTTGACGTCGAAATTTAATATATCACACAAGAACGCCCACCGCGCAATGTCGGACGTTTTTGCCACGGCAGATTTGCTGAAACTGATCGCTAAAAGGTTATAAAAGGTTATAAATAACAAAAAAATACAATTTTCGAGCCTACTATTGTTAAATAAAGATTGAATAAACAGATAAATCGCTTGATTTTATATATTCTATATGA